>DATCYX010000285.1:0-4905 GCA_036526235.1 Anaerolineales bacterium
GGATGCCCTGTATGCTGACCTGTAGCCGCTCGTCGAAACTATGCAGCTCTTCTGTGTAGTAGCGGTGGTGGGCGTGCCCTGGCTCCATCTCGGTGACGTAATGCACGTGCGAGACAGCCACATCGCGCGGATCGCGCAGGATGAAGTATGCACACACCCCCTCCCGGCAGATGAAGTCCACAACCTGGGGCAGGGCGTGCACGTGCCCGTAGGCGATGTCACCGGGGAGCAGGCGTTGCAGGTCGGCGAGGATCTCCTGGGGCTGGCGGGTACGCCCTGTATCCCCCTCGAAGGTCACGATGGCGGGCAGACCGCTATCCACGGCTGGCCCAAGCCTTGGAAAGCCCTGCAAGACCTGGGTCAGCAGGTGCGTGCCGCTTTTTGGGAAGGAGTTGGCAAACAAGATGGGCACACCTCGCAAGGTGCGGCGCCAGCGGGCGCTCTGTGCCATGCGCCTCAAGAAGCGGCGGGCCAGCCTTAATCTCGTCTTACCATTCATCGCTCGTCTCGTACCCAAGACGGGTGAGCAAATCCCCGGTTTTCTCCTTGAATAGGGCTTTGTTGGCATCCGTGAAGTGCTCGCGCCAGTTGCCCGGCTGCCCTTTGCGGAAAGTACCGGACTTCTTTGGGGCGACGGAGGCGTCCAAAATGCTCACTGCCTGAACGCGCGGCATTTTCAAATTAAGACCGCGGCCTCTTATGAAATCCAGCAGTTGTTTCAATACAGCCTGGCGATTCAAGACCAGGTCTTCAAAGCGCAGGCTGAGCACCTCGGGTTGCTCAAGCCAAGCCAGGTAGCCCTCGTAGCGCCGGCGGATGGGGGTTAGCTCGGAGCCGGGTTCGTCCACGCCCTGGATGGCAGCATTGATGCGCTCCTCCATCGTGGACAGCGTTTCCGTGTAATAGCGGCGCATCCAGTGGTCTGGGTGCATCTGTGTGGCGTAGAAGATGTGCGAGACGATCATATCGCGCGGGTCGCGGTAGACAAAGATTGTAGCGCGCCTGGGTCGGGTGAGTGCGTCGATAAAGGTAGGCGTGGCGCTGATATAGCCGTAGCCGATGTCTCCAGGCTGCATGCGCTGAATGTTCGCAAGCACCGCACGGTCACTCAGCTTGCGGTTATCCTCGCCGCGATTGACGGGCGGGAAGCCTGGATTGACGAATGGGCCTAAGCTTGTCAGCCCCTGCAGCACCTGGATGATCAGGTGCGAGCCGGACTTTGGCATGGCGTTGCCCAGCACAATGGGAGCGCGCTGCAGCTCGCCCAGCCCCCAGCGATAGGCTGTAGCGCCCCGCCTCACCTTCCAACGGGCGACCTTCAAATAATGTTTCAGGCTAAAATAAGCGTTCACAACGGCTTTGAGAATCTACATCTTTGGGATGATGTTTGAAGTCACGGATCACAGGTCTTGTATCAGGCTGGTGTGCGGCTGAACCAGACCAACCCCTTCCCTTCCAGCAAGGAGACCACCTCCCAAACCGCTTTGAAGGGCAAGGAAAGCTCATGAGCGATATCCGCGACGGTGCGCGAGCCGTCGCAGCGCTCCATGATCTCGAACATCCGGCGGTGTCCCTCGGGGTTGACGCGGTAATCTACCCAGATGCCGTAACCTGACAGGAAAATCTCGCCTTTGAAGTTGTTCACCACGTACTGGTTGCGCTCCCAGGCTTGGATCAGGCCGAGCACTAGGTTACGCGACGCCTCCAGCCGCGCTTGTGTCACGATGGCAGGCGTGTCCAGGCTGGAATGGTACTCTGGATAAGGGGGTAGACCGCTTGATTTGGGCGCTTGCACACGCGAGAGTGAGAGCATGGGCACGCGCACGCCGGGAGCGTTGAACTGGCGCTCGTCATTGTCGATGATGGTGCGGTAAGCTCCCGCATAACCCTGAGGGTCGAGGTCTCTCAGAGATGTGTTGAAGCAGCGGTCTGGCTGGCTCTCCGGTTGGAAGGAGCCTTGCAGTGCGTGCGGCGAGTCGTTGCCAAGCATCTCCAGGAACAATCCGCCGATCATCTTGGGGATGAGATCTTCGTGATGGCTGAGGTAGGCCACCGAGCCGATCGTCTCAGGCAGGATCAACAGGCGATACGTATAATGAGGCTGGGGGGAGGCTAATAGGCGACGGGCGATGTCAACCCCCACCACCACGCCGGTCAGGTCGTCGTTGACCATGGCGGGGTGGCACAGGTGGGCGACGATCACGAAGGTTTGCTCGCTTTGACCTGGGATGACGACCTCGCCAACCTTCAGGCTGCCCGCCTCGAATGCCGTGCGAATCACCACCCTGTAGGACTCGTCGTTCAGCGAGTCCCGCAATTTTTGTGTAGCGCATAACCCCCAATCTCGCTCATAATACTTGAAGACGTAGGGGATCGCATCTGGGTGGCGCGGGTGGACGTGCAGGTGGGACAGCAGTTCCTGGTGCGAGACGATGCCCTCAAAAGGAAGCGAGTAAGAGACCACATGCAGAGGGTGGTCGGCATAATCGAGCAGGCGGCGACCGTCCAGTGTCTCCAGATAAGCCTCCTGGCAGGTCCATTTTTCCGGCACACGCCAGGTCCAGCAAGGTGTTCCCGTAGGCACCTCGTGGATGGTCATTGGCACTTCTTCCGCCAGGCGGTAGAGCGCCTGGTCAAAGTCGTCGGAGATGATGTTGCGCTTGAGAAACCAGAGTTCGTTGATCAGGTCGAGCATCTTGGTCATGTGATCTTCAACCCACAAGAGCCCACGGATTACCTGCCAGGAGTTCATCCGCTGCAGCGACGAAATCGACCAATCGGCAGGAGGCGATCTGCCCATAGTTGACAGTCATAGTACGCCACTGGCCGCGTTGCTCCATAAGTTCCTGTACCGGGTGCAGGTTTAACTGGGGGTCAAGCTCCAGGTCACGCGCGAACATGCGATAGGTTCTGGTCTGCCAGCCGGAGGCGGTCTTCACTTGTCCAGTGAAGTCTTTCCAGTAACGATAGGGAACGCTGGCTCGCTGTTCGCTATAGTGCACCATGGAGACTGCCTGGACGTCCGCGCCAAGCAGCAGAAGCTTGAAATCCAGCTCGAACATGCGCTCAAAGGCTGAGCCTGGGTCGAAAGCCGAGGGGGTGTCGCGCCCGGTCAATTCGTCGGCATAGCGACCGATGATTGCCAGAGATTGCATGGGGTGCGGAGTGCGTTGCGCACCCGGGAGCTGGCGCACGTATTCGGAGAATGACCCCATGCCCTGCGAAGAGGTGCTGTGTGGATCGTACGGTTCCCCGCGGGCGAAAGCGAAATTAAAAGCGGGGACGGCGAGCGTGCCAGCCTGAGGTGACGCGGAGGGCTGGCTTGCCGCCTCTGGGTCGCAGTTGATCACTTCGCACAGCGCAAGCAGGTACATGTCCACCCCGCCCTTGGGTCGTCCCAGGAACTGGATGGCAGAGTGCACCAGCAGCCCATCGCCGGCTTCCAAGCCAACAGCGTAAAGCGCAGGGATAACTTGCTCCTTCGAAACTGACTGCAAACCCCGACCTCCCTATGCTTGCTTCCCTATCTCATTAAGGCGACCCCTATTGGGTCAAGACCACAGATCGACAAAGTTAAGATACCAAGTTGGGTCATAGGGTTGATACGTAACGGCTCGCGTTAGCGGCTCGTGGGTGGAACTTGATAATGTCATTATAGCGGTAAACCTTTCAGCCAGAATCAGCTCAATTTAGCGGTGCGAATCCCACGAGTCCGCTGCACGCTTTGTTAGGCCACCGACCAAGAACGCGCGAATCAGCATCTGAAAAAGATACCACCGCTAACTTGACAGAATTATTGCACGAACTCTTGACTCTGGCAACAACCAATAAACACAATTTTCAGAGAACATTTGCCAAGCAAGGACATGGTTTGCGAAAAAAGGAGGTTGCGGCGTATTGATGAAGTTCAGAAGGATGAATTATATGTTTGGAGCATGCGCGAGTTGAAGAATGGGGAATGATCAACACCCGCAACTTTTTCTTACGATCAATTCGCTTTCCAGCACCACGCGCTTCTTCTCGAGTCGTTTTTTCGAGATGAGGCGCATGAGCATGTTGATCGCCTCCACACCCATTTGATAGGAGGGAAGGTTCACGGTGGTGAGCGCGGGGTCCATCAATGCGGCAAGTTCGATGTTGTCCTTGCTGATGACGGCGAAATCCTGTGGGATTCTTTTTCCATTTTCCTTCAACGCGCGGATGGCGCCCGCCGCCATTAAATCTCCCGAAGCAAAAACTGCCTTAGGAGGTTTGTTCAAACTGAGCAATCGGAGTCCAGCCTGATAGCCGTTCTCCAAAGAGAACGCGGGAGTCTCGATAACGGCATCAGGTTCAATGGTCAGGTGAGAAGCGGCGAGGGCACTTTGATATCCTTTGTAAGTATCAAGGAAGTTGGGCCACGTCAACGGCGCGGTGATGAAGGCGATCCGCTTGTGACCGTGTTCGATTAAATGTCGCGCCGCGAGGAATCCCGCGTTTTCGAGATCGAACAGAACCGAGTGCGTGGGGAATTGCGGCGCATCCGCGTACACAATCGGAGGACCGTCGCGCGAAATGGGAAGTTGTCGCTTGAACGTATCCGCAACAGGCGACGCGGCGATGATGCCGTCCACTTTTTTGGCGATGAGTTGCTGCGCCGATTGGCGCGTCAGTTCGGCGCTGTCGCGCGTGATGCTGACGATGATCAGATATCCCGACCGCCGCGCAACCTCCTCCACGCCGCTGATGAACGGATCGTAAAAAGTATATACATTGGGGATGAGAACCCCGATGGTGTGCGACGGGGAGGCTGATTCCGTTGTCACGAGTTTATCCAGCTCGAACGGCTTGACGCGCGTCCCGCGGCTCGGACGCGTTTCCACCAACCCATCGCCTTCGAGGCTGTGATACGCCTGGCGGACGGTG
>DATCYX010000286.1:0-2775 GCA_036526235.1 Anaerolineales bacterium
GCTTTTGGGTCAGCTTTGGCGCGCCAAAGCTCCACATTCTCCTTCAGCGTGGCTCTCTCCTGTGGCACAAAATCCATCACAGTTGTGGTACCGCCAAATGCTGCTGCCTTGTGACCTGTGTAGTGGTCATCTGATGAGACAGTATTAAACATCGGCAGGTCAAAGTGCGTGTGCGGGTCGATCCCGCCAGGCATTACAAGCTTGCCGCGTGCATCAACAATCTTTGCCGATTCATCTTTTAGATCTTCGCCAATTTGAGTGATTTTTTCCCCATCAACAAATATATCCGCCGTGAACTTATCTGAAGCCGTAATCAGGGTACCAGATTTAATTATTGTTTTCATCTTTTTCTTTCGATCTTATGCATGGCAGGTATGGATTTATTCTATATTGGTGCGTAAGAGACATCGCAGCAATCAAGCTCATTTTTTCAATCGACACCGAAATCTTAGACCTCGACTATGAATCCATAGCCGTGAGTTTACCACAAACCGAGTTATCAAATCTATACCTCGATTTATATGTTCTCAACTGAAGTCGGATTTTTCTAGAGACATTATAGCCACGGATTTACGAAAACACTTGCAAGAGGTTTCCCGCAGTTTGGCCTGGTTTCCTATGAGAACAGACGCTAGCCTACGATCGAATAATCAGAACCAGTCATCAATTTTCTACCTGACGAGTTAAGCTGGGGGAACGGGGGTTTAAACACAAAGGTCGCCGCCTGCGGGAAAAAGACCCAGTGCGGCGACCTACACCTTCTAATTTACCTCGCCAGGACCTTCTCCCTGGACACGGAAACCTGAAGTCTAGCTTGCGGCTTCATACCGAACAAGAGGCGCAAGATGTCTACCCTTCGGACCAGGTACTCGTACAAGCCCACGATGATCCCGAACGAAGTGGGGGCGATGATCAGGAATTTAACCAGGTCTGGGATATTCCACTGAATGATGAAGTATCCTATGACCAGCAGCACGGTCTGGTGCATCACATAGAAGGGTAGCACGGCTTCATTGGCATACTTCAGAAACGGCGTGCTGAAGGTCAGGTGCTTCATTCCGAAACCCAGGATCGCCAGGATGAAGGACCAAGAGCATAACCCGTAAAGAGAGAAGATCATGAAGAACTGCAGGCTGCCAAAAAGCGGGTCTTTTCCATCCCAAAGGGCGAAGGCGACCGCGAGCATTACCACACCAGCCACCAACCACAGCCAGCGCTGCCCTTGGATGCGCCGTTGCAATCCCTCGTGGGAGAAGATAATGAAACCACCCAGGAAAAAAGTGATATAGATGATGTAGTTCCAGCCGCCATTCTCCCAGTCGCCCAAGGGTGAATCTGGATCGATCAGGTTCAGCAGCATCACGGTCGGCAAAGCCAGGAGGATTGGGGCGCCTGGCCGCGCCAGGGTGCTACCCATGCGGTTCAGCAGGCCCTGGCTGGACCCATCTTTCAACCAGCGGAAGAGCGGCAGGAAGAGCAAGCTGAAGATGAACAGTGCCAGCAGGTACCACAGGTGCATGCCCGTCCAGGGCATATTCCCACCAAAGCCTTGGAACCCGTTGAAATATTGCGGCAAGAACTCGAAGTATGAGCCGTAGAATTGGCCATGCGTGATGCGATCTAAATACACCTGTATCGAAATGTGCGTAAAAATACCCACCAACAAAGGTACCAGCAGTCGCAGAACTTTACTCTGGACAAACTTGCCCGTGTTACCCTTCCTTAGTGCATAAAACAGGCTGGCCCCAGAAATCACGAAGATCAGCGGCATCATCCAATTTGCCAGGATGATGACCCAGACCTGAACCCCCAGATACTGGGCTGTATTCTTTACGTGCCAGTCCATCTGGTCGAAGAACCGGCTGGAATGAAAAACAAATACGGTCAGGATGGATAACACCCGCAGCCAGTCTAGATCGTATCTTCTGGTTTTTGTCCCAAGTTTTGTGTTCATGTTTCCTCCAGGTGTATATTTCTTTTGCTTAATCCGTTGAAGCATGGCTTCATGGATAAGAATACACCTGGATCGCTTTGAACACATCTGGCGCTGTGCTGATTTCGGGCTACATCCGCAGACCGATTTTCTGGCTGTAGGAGTACTACTTCAGGCCTAGGAAAGCATTCGGCATGAAATCAAGCAGCCAAAATACATTTTCTGTTTCGGCTGCAAACACATTACGATTTCCATCTCTAGACGGTATCCGACTGATCTATGATCCGGTGCCAGTCAATACCGATGAGCGAGAAACCTTGTTGGATCAACTCTCTGGTTTTCATCTATTCGCTGAAAAGGTTTCCTGGGGCAGACCTGGCAGGCAGATATCCAGCGCTCGACCGGCAATTGTGCCTGAAAGCCCAAACGCAAGAACCAGGCGGCTCAACAATCTCGAGCGTTTGAATGTTGGCTCAGTAATTTCCGTCTGCGCATTGCAGGCTTGTTCATTGAAACTCAGAATACAGGTAGGATTGTTGAACGCCTCCTTACAAAAACTGTCCGTGGTTTATGTGCTCGGATTTCGGCTAAAATGGCCAGTCACTTGTTGAAATGTGTCTTACACTACCATTTCGGTGTCAATGTGCTTACTATCTCGCAGATCGATGCCTAATTCACATCAAGTGTTAGGTCTGAGTTCGTGTACGTGTAGCATTCCCAGCGGCCCTCGGAGTAAACGCGCTGAGGCCAGCATTATTTCCCACCCATACGTGGCCGAAATCATCGATGGGGAGGGCGGTTATGTTGTCATTCGCCAGACCGGAGTTCGCGGTGGTGTACAC
>DATCYX010000287.1:0-6046 GCA_036526235.1 Anaerolineales bacterium
GTTTATCAAGCTAGCCGATCGACTGCACAATATGCGCACGTTGGGCAAGCTGCCAGAAATTAAACGCAAACGTATTGCCCAACAAACATTGGATATCTTCGCGCCGCTTGCCAATCGCTTGGGTATCTGGCAGATGAAATCAGAGCTTGAAGATCTTGCCTTCCGCTACACAAACCCTGAGAATTATGGGGAAATCAAGGACAAACTTGACACTCATCAGACTCAGCGGGATGCTGAGATGAAGGAGATTACCGACCAGCTTGAAAATGTTCTCTCTAAGGCAGGTATTCAGGCTGAGATTTCTTCCCGGTCGAAACATATTTATTCCATCTATAAAAAAATGGTACGTAAAGATTTAAGCTTTGAGATGGTTTATGATGTGCGAGGCGTGCGAATAATTGTTCCGGATATTCCTGCGTGTTATTCTGCACTTGGAGTGATACATACTCACTGGAGACCACTTCCAGGCCAGTTCGATGATTATATTGCATCCCCGAAAGACAATTTCTACCAGTCCCTGCACACCTCCGTTGTATATTCAGATGGTAAAACCCTGGAAGTTCAGATACGGACACCGGAGATGCATGAGTACGCTGAAAGGGGCCTTGGATCTCATAGGATTTATAAAGAGCAGAGACTTGCACAGGACCTTAATTATATAAAATCTTTGATGGAATGGCGTTTTGATGTTTCAGATGCCAAAGAATTTGTAGACAGCATGAAGACGGATGTCTTCCAGGACCGCGTGTATATTTTCACCCCGAAAGGGGACATTATCGACTTACCCGCTGGTTCTACACCCATTGATTTTGCCTACCATGTCCACACGGATGTGGGTAATCGATGCCGGGGTGCGAAGGTAAATGGAAAGCTAGTCTCATTGGATTATGCGCTGAAAACAGGTGATAAAGTTGAAGTCATTACGGCTAAGCGGGGAGGCCCAAGTCGTGATTGGTTAAATACCAATTTGGGTTTGGTGAAGACCCAACGGGCACGGGCCAAAATCCGCTACTGGTTCAAGCGGCAAGCACGCGATCAAAATATTGCCCAGGGTAAATCCATTTTGGACAAAGAGCTGCGTCGACTGGGGTTGACCGATGTAAACGTTGATCGTCTGTCGCGCGAGTTCGATCAACGCAGCCTGGATAATTTGTATGAATCCATCGGATGTGGAGATCTTCCGCTTGGGCGTTTGGTCAATCATTTAACTTTAGGAGGGAAGGATGATGGCGAAGAGTATGTCATTTCAACTCGTCCAGTTGCAGAAACTGTCCCTTCATCTCATGAGGCTGTCAGTGTTTTAGGATTGAAGGGCTTGCTGACCAATTTCGCACGGTGTTGTAACCCAGCTCCAGGTGATGATATTGTGGGTTACATCACCAGAGGGCGAGGGGCGACGATTCACAGGCAGGATTGCCCAAATATCTTGCGCGTCCAAGATCGGGAGCGGCTAGTTCGTGTTACCTGGGGTGAAGCGAGGAATACTTACCCGGTGCCAGTGAGAGTGAAAGCCTATGACCGTGATGGCTTGATGAAGGATGTGGCTACATTGATTGCCGATGAAGGGGTCAATATGACCGGCATAAATGTAGATGTAAATAGGAATCTGGCAATTTTGGATTTAACTCTCGAGGTTCCCGACATAGCCAAATTGAGCCGGGTACTCGATCGCCTGGAAAATTTACCCAATGTGATGGCTGCCCAGCGTGTCAAACCTGGGTAAAATATCACGAAGGATATCAATTTGCGTGATGTGCTTACCCTTTATGTGCCTTGGGGGCTAGCAATGGGGCGCAGTGCAAATTAGCCTAAATCTGATAAATCATTAAAAAAAGCCTTCTATTGTGTTTATAGCAATGCTTTATTTTGCCCTCCAATCTCACGGATAATTGATGGATTTGCCTAATAAAAATGATTGTGTTTATTAAGGCACAATAGTTCAATTTTTATTCAAGGGAATGGTATAATTTTGCGCCGCGCCCATTCGATGAATGTGCGTAAGTCAAAGAATTTCTTTTATATCGTATGAGCGATTTGCTGAGTGTCTCCGAAGCACTTCAAAGACTTTTGTCGGCTTTTTCATCACTTGAGATTGAAACAGTCTCCATAACAAAAGCGGTTGGGAGGGTGAATTCGGGGTCGGTTCAAGCGACTTTTGATATCCCTCCTTTTGATAACTCCAGTATGGATGGCTTTGCCGTTCGGGCAGAAGATATCTCGATGAGCTCTTCTGATAATGGAGTGGTGTTGAATGTTGTGGCAGATATCCCAGCTGGTCAGGTTTCAGATGTCTTATTAGGCAAGGGAGAAGCCGCCAGAATAATGACAGGGGCGCCTTTGCCGGCAGGTGCAGATGCCGTGGTTCCTGTGGAGGACACTGATTTCAACGACCGGCAGCCTGGCACCGCAGCTCCTCCTATTGTATTGGTATATCGAGCGGTTAATTCTGGAGACAACGTAAGATCAAGAGGGCAAGATGTTGCTGCAGGGGAAATTGTACTAACGGCTGGGCAACGCCTGCGACCTCAAGACGTTGGCTTTTTTGCAATGTTGGGAATACCGCAGGTTAATGTATACCGTCTACCCACGGTTGCTATTTTTTCTTCAGGAGATGAGTTAATTCCAGTCAGCTCCAACCTTGCGCCGGGTAAAATTTATGATTCGAATACATACACCTTGATCGGTCAAGTTGAGAAATATGGTGCCCATCCGGTAAACTATGGGATTGTGCCCGATAGTATTGAGGCTGTGAGGGCTTGCCTGGACCGCGCTGTGACCGAGCAAGTGGATCTGATACTATCGTCTGCTGGGGTAAGCGTGGGTGCATTTGATTTTGTAAAGCACGTCGTAGAGCAGGGGGGAAGTCTGGGTTTCTGGCGTGTCAATATGCGTCCCGGCAAACCACTTGCATTCGGAGAATATCAGGGGATTCCATATATCGGCCTTCCTGGTAATCCAGTCTCAGCGTTTGTGGGGTTTGAAGTATTTGTGCGACCGTCAATTCTAAAAATGTCTGGGGCTGCCGATTTTAGTCGACCTGTAACCAAGGTAAGAATTTTGGAAGCGATTGAGTCCGATGGTCGCGAGAGTTACCTCCGAGGAGTGGTTACCCATAAGTTGGGCGGCTGGGAGGCGCGATTGACAGGCCACCAAGGATCGGGAAATCTGCGCTCTTTGGTGCAAGCAAACGCTTTGCTTCTGGTGCCATCTGGGGTAAAATCACTGCCGATTGGCGCAGAAGTGGACGCCTGGATATTGGATGATCTCTAGAGAGGTGACCGTCAAATTACTATGATCACAGATAGCAAATTACGCTCAGCTGCAATTGTTGTTTCGGCGATTGGGGCTATTGATTCCCTATACTTGAGTTGGGTAAAGATCACACATAGCCAGGCCTTTTGCGGCACATCTGGGCAATGTGAGACCGTGAATAACAGTCCCTATTCGGAAATAGCAGGCATACCTATCGCCTACCTTGGATTAGGTGCATACCTGGTTGTAATTGGACTGCTTTATTTGGAGAAACGAGAGGGATTGTGGCGTGACAATGCTCCCCTTCTAGTGTTTGGGATAAGCCTGGTTGGTGTTATTTATTCTGCCTATCTTACATACCTAGAGATTGCTGTCATTCACGCTATTTGCCCTTATTGCGTTGTCTCGGCGATCATGATGTTATTCTTGTTAATTATCTCAATAATTCGTCTGGTGCAATCTCAGACTACATTAAACCCTGTTCAAAATGGAGGAGGTTGAAATGCCCCGCATTCGCTGTCATTACATGGATTGTGTGTTATTAGATGATGGATACTGCGGTGCTGCTGCAATCGAATTAGATCCGGATATGGGCTGTATGACATACAAACGCTCGGATGACCTTGTTGAGGAGGATGATTGGGATGCAGAGGAGGAAGAAGAGCTGGATGAATGGGAAGAATTAGATGGCGAAGATGAAGACGATGAATTGTGGATTGATGATGATGAGTTCTAGGATGAATATCGTGTCGGTTTGTTTTCCTTGATATTTGCAATGTTAAGCATATTTTTTGATTTTTTATGGAGCCTTCTGTCAATTGGAAGGCTCATTTAATTTGAGATGATTGAAGCAGTTGTATTTGGGAACATAACCCTCGATATAATTTGCAAAACAGTTAACGATGTACCCAGACATGATTCTCTGGCTTTTGAGGAGGCGGCAGTAATGCCGGGGGGCTGCGGTTCAAACGTTGCTTTGGGGCTATGTGCGCTGGGCGTGCCAACAGCCTTAGTAGGATGTATTGGTTCTGACGATGCGGCAAGTGTGGTAAAGAAATTCTGGGGGCGTTTTGGCCTCGACCATCGTTTTGTCCAAACGGTGGAGGGTCGCTCAACTGGCATAAGCATAGGTCTTGTCGATCGGGATATGCAACCGCGGTTTATTCATACACCTGGAGCGAATGCGTCTCTTACTGTAGATGTGCTCGATATTCCTTTTTTGGTTCAGGAAGGGGCTCGGTTTCTGCATATAGCTGGTTATTTTGTGCTTCCAGGGATCTTAGATGGGCGACTGCCAAAGACTTTAGAAAAGGCACAACGTTTTGGGCTAGTTACCACGTTGGATGTGGTTAGATCTAAGCGGATGCAAGATCCCAGTTTGCTCTGGCCTTGTATGCCATTTCTGGATATTTTTCTTTGCAATGCATATGAAGCGCGCCGATTAACAGGTGAAAAGGAACCTCATCATGCAGCAAGCGCTTTACGAACTCGAGGGGCTAAAGCAGTGGTTGTAAAGCTCGGCAAGGATGGTTGTTGGGTAGAGAGCACAGACTTCAGCGGGCATATTGATGCTCCACGAGTCGAAATAGTCGATACCACCGGCGCTGGAGATGCGTTCGCTGCAGGTCTGATCCGAGGTTTATCAGCTGGCGATGGCTTGTATGATGCCTGCGTGGCAGCCAATCAAGCCGGAGCTCGAATGGTAGGTTATTTGGGTGCGGTAGGGGGATGGATCAAGGATGAGCAGTGATAGCCATATTCCCTAGGGCAGACCACGAATCAAGGAATTGGCTAATCGTTCGAGAATAGATTGTCGCTCCATTAAGGTAATACACATTATTTGAATCGTAACCGGTCACAATAACGGTGTGTTCGTAGCGCGCAACAACGGTATGGAGACCATCGGAGGGGGTGTAATATACCGGGATGCCATTATTGACCGATCCGATAATCCAAGCAATCACTGGCCTGCCGGCGGCTATCTCTGCTTTGAGCTCAGCCCAACTCAATGGGCGATGGGCATAAGCCTCCAATCCATGATCGCGTAAAACTTCTGCCACTGGTTCGGCATGAACACCATAAGGGTTAGGCGGAATTTGTCCCCATGTGCCATTGACGGATCCAACAAATCCCTTATCGGGATTGTCTGAATGGGGTAAAAGATCGAAAAAATCTAACTCCTCGATATGAACACCGAAATATTTCGCCCAATCGACGGCAGAACGCGATTCGCAATCCAGTGGCAGCGACTGAGCTTTTCCAGTAACACCGTTTATTATCGCTGACCCAGGCGTGGTTGGAGGCGGTGGTGTAGGGATTGGCGGTTCAGGATTTTCACTCACGGTGGCGAGGATACACCATCCATTCAAGCTGCCTGTGCTTGCAGATGATCTATCTGAAACGTTCAGTCGCCATCGACCGTCTAAATTGTCGCCATCAAACCAGCCCAATGGCTGGTTAGGGATATAAATGCCCGATATCGCCGCAGGGCTGGCTACACATTCATTTTCCACAGGAGACGATATTTCGTCATCGAGAATCGCTTTGATATTATCGTAACCGCAACCTAGACCTGATCCAGAACGACCGGGGCGATTAATTAATTTTACGGATTGATTGGCTTCTAAATGAGTTAGTTCCACATTTAAATCACCCACCCAGGTATGGGATATATCCAGCCGGACATCGATATCGACAATCTTGCGTTGATCGCTGATGTTGATCGTGTCGTTGATGCCCAGGTCGTAATTGTCTGGAATCGATTTGGGCGAAGAGAGGCTATCGCAAATTAGAA
>DATCYX010000288.1:0-5974 GCA_036526235.1 Anaerolineales bacterium
GGGTGACCAGAACTTCCTCCATCAATATCTCTTTGGGTTTCTCCATGGCTTCAATTTTGGAAAAATACGTGTAATAAATTAGCAAGCCGAAGATGATCCAGGCGATGGCTGTATACCAGGACACGGGCGCATAACTGAACAAAGATAATGCCAGGATTGCATTGGAGAATAATGCCAGAATAGGAATGAAAGGGTGCCAGGGGACTTTATAACCTCGCTCTAAATCGGGCATTTTGTGTCGCAGTGTCATGACAGCCAGATTCACCTGGAGGAAAAGCATCAAGAACATGATATCCGCTGCGGCTGCCACCTCTTCGATTGGCAATATCCAGGCGATCAATAGCATGAGTGCGCCCGAAGCGATGACCGCCAAGTAAGGCGTATGCCGGAGCGGGTGAATGCGGGCAAAGATAGAAGGCAAGTTATGATCGCGTCCCATTGCAAAGGAGACTCGTGAAGAAGAATAGGTGGTAGCGTTGAGCGCCGAAGTGGTCGAAACGAGACCACTTACCAACATAATAACTGCCCCTACCCCAAATGGAAAAATCTGCGCCGCAACACCAACAACTGCAATCTCTCCCTGTTCCCCCAGGTACTCATACGCCTTCATGCCCTGGGGCGGGGTTACCGCCCCAATGGCAGTAACTCCAACAAACACATAAATGACCACGACTAAAATTATGGCTAAAAAGATCGCCCGGGGCACGTTTTTCCGAGGGTTTATTACCTCTTCACCAGTTTGCGCAATAATCTCATATCCCTCGAAAGCGATGAATGTTAACCCCATTGCAATGATTACCCCTAGCATGCCATTTGGCATGAAACCGCTCGTAAAGCGCGTGTGCCAGGCATCGGTGCGCAGCATGGCAAGCACACCAAACAAAACAAATACCCCCAAGATCAGGATCTTTGTCATGGTGATGATATTACCGATTGTCCCGGTCTCAGAAGCGCCCCGATAGTTAAGATATGTAAAGGCGGCGATGATGAGGGTCATAAATATCAAGGTCATCTGTTCGACCTCGAGATTAAAGGTGGCAACACCTGCCAGAACCCAGAGTTCAGAGAAAAATCTGCCAAATCCTAGAGCATATAAACTGCCAGCCACTGCGTGAGCGAACCAACTCATCCAGCCTGCTAAAAATCCCTGGGCACCGCCTAGGCCCTCTTTCACCCAGAGATATCCGCCGCCTGCTTCCGGAAAAGCCGAGCCCAATTCAGCATAAACCATGCCGGTCAATATTGTCACCAGCCCGTTTAGAACAAACGCCAGGATCAGCGCAGGACCCGCTACGCCAGCCGCGATGCCGGTGAGCACAAAAATACCTGCGCCAATCATGCCGCCGACTCCGATCATGGTGATCGTGAATAAGCCGAGGCTGCGACTTAAAGTAACTTTCTCAGGGATGGATTGTGTAGTGTTGGGGGCAATCGTGCTCATGGATCGCTTGTCCCTTTCAAGTTTAGATATCCGCCATCCACAAAACCTGGTAAGGCTGCAGTGAAAGCCTGCCAGCTGAATTCAGCTCCACCCTTTTTCCTGTGATGATGTCAATGGGTAGGGAGGTTGGGTCAAATGCCAAACCTTCAAGGGGCAATCCAACCTGGACGACTTGGTCGGATACATTCTGCAGGCAGACGACACGTGACCTTCCATCTGGTGATGTGCGCAAGACGCAAAAGATCCTGGCGTCGAGATTCAAAATTACCTGCGGTCCATAAGGGTGGAAGGCCGGATGGGCAGCACGTGCTTTAAGCAAGCGAGCCAGGCCCTCATTAACCATGGAGCGGGTGGAACCAGGGTCTGAAAGACCAGCTTTTAACTCCGTCAAATCAAGTTTCTGGCGGTTGATCGTCCGGTTTCTACCGGTTATCGCCACGCCCTCCAGCCAGCCACGCGAGCCAAAAATGGAGTGAAAATAAATTCCGGGCACACCCACCAGGGAAAACATGATCGCATGGGCAGCGATGAAGCGCTTAACCTGTTTATGCAAAAGTTCTCCCCCCTTAGGGTCCGATAGGGCGTCAAAGTAATTGATATTGAGCTCATACGGGCTTTGGCTGCCATCCGGGTTCGAGCGGTATGATACCAGCCCTCCATGGGCTAGCGCCCGCTCAACCAGCATATTTATTTCCTCAGGAGAGATCAGCCCTTTAGCCGGTGTAACGCCAATGCCATCATGCGAAGCCAAGAAATTGAAAAAAGTCACTTGATCTGATGACAGCTTCAATCCAGCCGCCCAACGCGAGATCGCCCGAGCGTCCCCGGTTTGCATGGTGTGCAAGACCAATGGTGGCAAAGCGAAATTATAGACCATCTGGGCTTCGTTCTCCCCATCGCCAAAATAAGAAATGTTCTCGTCATGGGGTACATTCGTCTCGGTGATGATCTGCACCTGAGGTGCCATGATATCCAGTATGCTGTGAAACAACTGTACCACCCGATGGGTTTGAGGCAGGTGAATGCAAGAGGTACCAATCTCTTTCCAGAGATATGCAATCGCATCCAGACGAATGAACTCTGCGCCTTTCTCTATGTAAAAGAGCAGGGTATCCACGATTTCAAGCAAGACCTGTGGGTTCTGGTAATTCAGGTCGATCTGGTCAGTGCTGAAGGTGGTCCACACGGATTTCTCGCCAGACGAAGTGCTGACCGACGTTAGCAAGGGCAGCGCCCGCGGCCTGACGACTTGTGATAGGTCCGGCTGACCTTCAACAACAATGAAATAATCCCTATAAGCAGGTTGGTCCTGTAAAAACCCTTGAAACCACGCACTTTGAGCTGAGATATGGTTGATCACCGCATCAAACATCAAACGGAATCGTTTTCCCATCCTGAATATGTCATCCCAATCTCCCAGGGCGGGATTGACCTGTTTATAATCGATCACGGAAAAACCGTCATCCGAAGAAAACGGAAAGAACGGCAAGATATGGATGGCACTGACAACTCCGGATAGAACTTCGTCACAAAACTCGGCCAGCGCTCTTAGGGGCGTGATGCCTGATTGCTGCACCTGATCACCATAGGTGATTAGGATTGCGTCGCGCTCGCTTAGAGTGGTTGCCGTAGGGGCAGCAATCCTAGACCGATACCGGTCGATCAACCTCACCAATCTATCGTAAGTGGCGCGACCCTCTTGATCTCCATAGAGATATACAAAATGAGCGAGAATCTTGTCCATCTCAGGCATCGCCCTTCGTTCGCCTCGCTACAGATTCCCGATCTTGCACCGTTAAGGCTTGCCGAGGGAGTGCCATATCAATTCCAGCAGAGTTGAGCGCATCCAGAGCATATTGGCGAAACTTGTTTGCCACTGCTAGTTGGCTGCCGGGCTTGGTCTTGGATATCAATCGCACTTGTACAGCCCAATCATTCATCCCTACCCAACCCACTGCCTGAGGCGTCTCAAGTAATTCCTCACGGACATCTGGGTCATTTTGAGCTTGCTCAAGAGCATTCTCCAGGATTCGAACCACATTCTTTATGTCGGTATCATAGGCTAGGTTGAGCTCTACGACTGCCCTCGACCATTCCGTGGTGCTGTTTGTAAGCGTGCGAATGTCGCCATTAGGAATGATATGCAAACGGCCTTGCAAGTCGCGCAGGCTGGTGGTGCGCAATGTGATGCTTTCTACCGCACCAGATACCTCGCCTACCTGTACTGAATCCCCCACTTCAAACTGGTCCTCGACCAAAATCAATATCCCCCCAATAATATCCTTAACCAGGGTTTGTGTACCGAGTGAGAGCGCTAGCCCGACGACGCCTGCACTGGCGAGTATTGGCGTGATGTTGATATCCAATGCTTGCAGGATCATCATCCCTGCCAATAGGAAAACCAATGCAATGGCAGTGCTTCGTGCAAGGCGCAAGATCGTCAATAAGCGCGACAAGCGGGTTGTACCAGCAAGCGCATTTTCACTCTTTTTTTCCAGGAACCCAAAAATCAACTTTATCCCCCATTGACCCAGCAGCGTAAGCAAAATGATCAAGCCGATCTTAGACAACATAGCGATCGTATTCGGGGTTAATTGAATAAATTTAGGGTCTATCATCCTAATCACCTTCTTCTAGCTACTTTATTTGCAATCATTTCAATCGCCAATGCCGCCGACCATGAGAAATCCAGCAAGCCACAACCACTCCCATCTTACGGATCGTAATACTCGCTAAAACCCCACCATTGCACATAATCGGTGGGGTAGAAATTTTAACATATTCCTTCTTACCCGATGCTTATTGTCCCCTCAGCGTGGGTGATTTAATCCACTCAAATAATTCTCTATTAACCTTTTACTGCTCCCGCCGTCAGTCCTTTTGTCAGAAATCGCTCGAAAAAGAAGAACAGCACCACAATCGGAATCGTGATGATCACCGACCCTGCCATTAACCACGTTTTAGGGATTTCCTGCTTATCTAATTGTTGGACACCTAGGGAAATCGTCCATACCTCTGGTCTCTCAAGGAGCCACAAAATCGCGAAAAGAAATTCGTTCCAGGCAATCATGAATACATATAGCGAGACCGAGGCGATTGCCGGCACAGATAATGGAATAGAGATCCGCCAAATCACCTGTAACCGGTTGCACCCATCGATCAGAGCAGCTTCTTCTAACTCTGGAGGCAGGGTTTGGAAATAACTCCGTAGCATATACAGTGCCACAGGTAGAGTTTGTGCTAGGTAGACAATCACCAAACCCGAGAGCGAATTGCGTAAGCCCAGACGAGTAAAAACGACAAACAGAGGCACAGCCAGGATCATAGCGGGAAACATATATATCAATAAGATACCCGCGTTGAAGGCTGTTTTTCCCCGAAATTGCAATCGAGTAGCTGCGTATGCACCCAGTATGCCCAAGACAACCGTCACGACCACCGTGGTCAGGGATACCTGCAAACTGTTGATGATGAACTTTCCAAGGTTTTGCTGAACCCAAACTCCGAGGTAAGGTTCTGCCTTTAAGATTTGATCGATACTCGGCAGCGCGGAGGGTCTTTGAAGCACCTGGGAGAGCGGCCGAAATGAAAGCACCAGCATCCAAAACAGGGGGAAGAAGGAGATCAGGAAGAAAAAGGCAATTCCCAACCATTTCAGAACCTTGAAGAGGCGAGTTTCAAATTGCTCTCGAGTCATAGCGCTTCCTCCTCAACAATCACATAACGAAAGTAGAAAAACAGAAAGACACCTAGGAAAATTGCCAATATCACCGCAAGTGCAGCCGCCCTCCCTACCTGGAATTGACCAAACAGCAAGTCGAAGATCCGGATAGTGATTACCTCCGTTCCTGCAACTCCCCCATTAAGCAAGAATATATCGTCAAATTTATTGAATGTCCAAATAAATCTGAGCAGGAAAAGGGTCGCGATCACCGGTCGCAATTGCGGCAGGGTTATATACCAAAATCGCTGCGAAGGAGCAGCCCCATCCACGGCTGCTGCTTCATAAAGGTCATCTGGCAAGGCTTGTAAACGTGCCAGGATGAACAAGAAAGCAAACGGGAAATAGCGCCATGCCTCAAAAAGGATCACCATTGTCAAGGCTAGAGGCCATTGGACAGTACTGCCAAACAATTGCATATCCCAGAAGCGTTGGCTTAGATAATCAGTTCGCGGCCAGCCCAATACATTACATGTGAATTCATTGAAAATACCAAATTGCGCGTTGAATATCATCCGCCACAAGAATGTCATTGCTACGATCGGGGCGATATAAGGTACTAGCAGGAATCCACGAAAAAGTTGTCGTCCTGGGAAGGCATCCCGAGCCACCATCGCGGCAGCTAAACCGAGAAGAATCGAGAGAATTGTTCCAAAGATGGAGTAGACCACCGTTGTCTGGAACACTGGCCAGAAGTTTCGCCCGCTTAGCACCCGTTCAAAATTCCGCAAGGTTAGATTTGCTGTCGAAAGCAAGTCTCCAGCTTGCAATCCTCCGAGCGAAATCGGTTTGAAACTCAGCCACAAATTCCA
>DATCYX010000289.1:0-6079 GCA_036526235.1 Anaerolineales bacterium
CCGAACCCCATGGTCCGCTTACACCAATAGCGAGCGGGGTGCGCGTGTTCTTGTGGGCGATTAAGCGCGCCAGCATGGCTGCAAAATCGTCAAAGTGGAAGTGGGCTATGTCCTCGGCGTTGGTGAGCGGAGAATCGGAGAGAATTTCGGGCGTCTCATAGCGTTGGTCAGGATCATCAGCCATGGATCACCCTCTCGAGAAAAATTTTGGGCTTTTGAAAAGCACTAACGCTGGCTATATTCTCGCACAGCCAACGGAACATTGGATTTTCTGACCCAAGAGCGCGCTACATTTTGACACGCCAGCCCGCTCCTGAAACTGCGCGCTGGCGTGCATAAACCAGTGCAGAGCACCGCCTCTTCCCTGCTGGCAATCATATGGTTGTTCGGCGTGGGGACGGGATTGGGGTGGTCCAGCACCCCTTAAAAAAGACCGCCGGACGTGGGGGGGGCACGCCCGGCAATCTAAGGAGGTCCACCGGATGTTACAACACGGGGGGGACGTGCTGTCAACAGTCCCGGGGATCGACACCTGAAATACCAATAAAAGGGAGGGCAGGTGTCATTAGCTATAATATAACCGAAAATAACTAATTTTGCATTAAAATTAGATTAGAATAGTCGAATTTATCCAGTTTTAGCATAATTTTACTCATCATCCCCCTGTGTGCCAAATAACGCCAGCCATTCGTCAATGTCCTCGGCGCTCAAGCCAGAATCCATATCCGCGCCCGGTTCGGGCCGCGTCTCCCCCAATGCTTCGCCCAACAATTGCGCAAACGCCTCTGACGATACAGCTTGCGCTCTGGCAGCTCGCGCCGCCGCTTGCACCTGGTGATCGGAGCTGACCACGGTCCAATTGCGCGCCGAGCGCCCCAGGCGTTGCAAGCGGGCATGAATCATCTCGTCAGCGCTCTGCCCAGCGCGGGCAAAGCGAGCCAATACCATGCCGTAGTTGCGGGCGCGCGGCTGCCCAGGCGGAGCGTTGTCAAAATATACTTCCACCTGCTTGCGGCGGTTGCGGCAAAATTCTTGCAACAACTCGACAAGTTGAATTTCATCATCCACATCCCCGAGATCCAGCCCAGGAATCTTGGGGATCAGATTATGTCCGTCAATCAGATATGGCATACGCATTCCATTTTATTGACAAACTGCCCGTCCGTCAACGTTGTGCCAGGGCATATGCAATCCCGCAAAGAGAGAAATCGCCCTAATGCGATTACCCTAACGTTGTGCCTTTCAGGGGTTTCATAAGTGCGAAATCCCAAGGGGAGTATGGGGGTGTAGGAAGGCGGTGGAGCCGCCTTCCTGCATCCCAAAACCCCGTTCTTTTGAAAACTCTGGTTGTGAGTTTCTATAGATTATGCTATGATTTCACAGGAGCGCCCCGCCATGAGACAATGGAAACGCCTGGTCTATTACCTGCTGATCAACATCCTGGTATCTGCTTGCACCGTCCTAGCGGTGCTGATGATCTGGGATCGCACACAAACCCCGGCGACACTGCTTACTCCTGAGCCATCCATCCCGGTTATCTCCGCGCTCAGCACGTCTGCACCTACCCAAGAAGGCACCCCCCCCACGCAGGAAACGCCTGGTCCCACTTCCAGCCCAACGAGCAAACCGTCGCCTATTGGAGACGTGGAAGAGTACCAGGTGGGATTTGGCGACACGCTGGGGCAGATTTCCGATCGCTTTGATGTGCCCATCGAGGAGTTGATGCGGGTCAACCAGATCAATGATCCCAACGCCTTGTCGGTGGGCATGGTGCTTTACATCCCGGTCACCCCGCAAGCCAGGCCGAGCGATACGCCAGCCCCCACCAGTACCTCAGCTACACTGGGCACCACGCTACCCACCAACCCGCCCCAGGAAACGCGCCTGATCATCAATGCCGTGATCAGCCCCGGCGAATTGACCTCCGAGCATGTCTTCATCACCCGCACCGGCGATGGGCCTCTTTCCCTGGCAGGCTGGCAATTGAAGGATGAAGACGGCAACGTGTTCGTCTTCCCCCAACTGGATTTATATAAAGACGGTGCAGTCAATGTGTGGACCACCTCGGGAGCAAACACCGTTGTAGATTTGTATTGGGGATTGTCCGCCCCCATATGGAAATCTGGGGAGAAAGTAACCCTGCTCGACGCCAATGGCAAAGAGAGAGCCACGTACACCGTCCCCTAACAGTCGATGTATCCAGGGTTTTTTTGAGTGTCATGAGCAATATCGAAGAACATATCCGCCGCGCCATGCAGGAGGGCCAGTTCGATAACCTCCCAGGCAAAGGGAAACCCTTGCACCTGGACGATAACCCTTTCGAAGACCCTGAATGGCACCTGGCGTACCATGTATTGCGAAACAGCGGCTTTAGCTTGCCCTGGATCGAGAAGCGCCGCGAGCTAGAAGAGGCCATCGAAGCGGCGCGCAAGGCGCTGCGCATCAAATGGTCATGGCGGGAATCAGCCCTGGCGAGCAATCAGCCTCTGGCAGCCATCAACGCTGAATGGGCGCGTGCCAGGGAAAACTTCTGCCGGCAAGTGGACGAGCTCAACCAGGAGATCATGAGCTATAACCTGGAAGCCCCGTCCGAGCGCTTCCACCTGCCCCGGCTGAACGCTGAGCGCGAGATAACGTTGACCACATCGCCTGGCTCTGATAAACTCTAATCATCTTATGGCACAAGCACTGTATCTAAAATGGCGACCTCACCGCTGGGAAGAGATCGTAGGTCAGCCGCACATCGTCCAGACCCTGCGCAACGCGGTGGCGGCGGATCGTGTCGCTCACGCCTACCTGTTTGCCGGTCAGCGCGGCACGGGCAAAACCACCACCGCCCGCTTGCTGGCAAAGGCGGTCAACTGCCTGGAGGAAGAGCTAGCTTCGCGCCCGTGCGATCGCTGCGCCCACTGCAAGGCAGTCAATAAGGGCCGTTTTCTCGATCTAATCGAGATCGACGCCGCCTCGAATACCAGCGTGGATGACGTGCGCAGCCTGCGGGACAAGATCAACTTCTCCCCCAATCAGGGTCGCTACAAAGTCTACATTATTGATGAAGTCCACATGCTCTCCACAGCAGCCTTTAACGCCCTGCTGAAAACATTGGAAGAGCCGCCCCCCCACGCTATCTTCATCCTGGCAACCACGGAAATCCAAAAAATACCCGCTACGGTGCTTTCACGTTGCCAACGCCACGAGTTCCGCCGTATCCCGGTCAATGAGATCATCGCCCATCTCAAGCAGATCGTCGCCGCGGAGGGCTTGCAAACCGAAGACGAGGCCCTGACCTTGCTTGCCCGGCAGGCTACCGGTGCCCTGCGCGACGCCATCTCACTGCTGGATCAGCTCGCTTCCACAGGTCAGGCCATCACGCTGGAGAGAGCCCAACAGGTGCTCGGCACCGCCACCAGCCAATCCGTCCTGGAGATCGTGGATGCCATACAGAGCAACCAGAGCGCCGCTGGGCTGGATTATATCCACGCCACACTGGATGCCGGCAGCGACCCGCGCCAGTTTGCCCGCCAGATCGTGGACTACCTGCGCAACCTGCTGCTGGTGCGGATGGGCAACCCGGAGCAGTTGGACGCCACCGCTGATCTCAAGTCGCAAATGGCCCGCCACGCCCAGGGCTTCGACGTTCCACAGCTGTTAAGTTTGATCCGCGTTTTTAACCAGGCCGCCAATGATGCCCGCAGCGCATGGCAGCCTTCCCTGCCCCTGGAAATGGCCTTTATCGAGTCGCTGCAATCGGATGCCTCCCATGGGAGTGAAACGCCTCGCAAGCCACCTGCCAAGAAGGCCAGCCCCAGCAAAGCAGGGCAAAGCACCGCCGCTAGCGAGACGCCCACCAGAGAGGGCGAGATGGCTTCCAGCCCCGGCGAAAGCGGATTAACCATCAAGCTGATCAATGACCACTGGCGCCAGATTCTTGCCCTGATCCGCAAGTCGAACACGACCACGGAAGCGTTACTTCGCTCCGGCAGGCTTCTGGGCGTGAAAGACGGCACCGTCTACCTGGGGTTTTCCGAGGTGCTCAAATCCAAGATGGAGAAAAGGGACAATATGGAGCTGGTGACGAGCGCCTTTCAGCAGGTGCTCAACATGGATGTGCCCATCCAATGCGTCGTATCGGCAGGTAAAGCCGGCAGCCTGCCGCCCGATATCGAGAGCGATGGCATGGTAGCGGCTGCCTTGCGCGACCTGGGCGGCGAGATTGTGGATGTAAAGTAAGTATCATCTTCCCAAAGGTTTTATTTAAATACCCAGGCTTACAAAGCAACCCGCGGGAAGATATAATTCTTTGGGAACTGCCGTAATCAGGGACCACCAAGCGCCCCATACGTCCTCTCCGCGGCTGAGATACCCAAAGAACCGAAATATTTGATTGGAGGAAAAATGGCTAAAGGCTTTAAAGGAAAATCCCCAAAGGGTAGCACGGGATCCATGGGAATGATGCAGCAACTGCAAAAGCTGCAAGAGCAGATGGAGATCGCCCAAGCGCAACTGGCGGAGGAGACCGTCACCGTCACCGCTGGTGGAGGCGCGGTATCGATCACCATGACCGGAAATCAGAACTGTCGAGCGGTGACAATCGATCCGGAACTGCTCAAAGACGTTGATGTCGAGATGTTGCAAGACCTTATCCTGGCCGCATTCAACGGCGCGTTGGAGAAATCGCGCCAGATGGCCGCAGACCGCCTGGGGCCTTTGGCGTCTGGACTCCCCTTCTAAGATAATAAACACAAAGGACACAACCATACAGATAACCACTTAGTGATCCTTGGTGCCCTTTGAGTTGAAACCTCTTCCCTGCAATGCTACTCCCTGAACCCGTCCAGAAGTTGATCGATGCCCTGTCCCGTTTGCCGGGCATTGGTCCCAAGACGGCCTCCCGCCTGGCATTTTTCCTGTTGCGCGCCCCCGACGATCTGAGCCTGGAGTTGGCACAATCCCTACAGGAGTTAAAAACCAGCATTGTCTATTGCCAGCGCTGCTTCAATATTACAACCTCCGGGCGCCTCGAGTGCGAGATCTGTGCCAGCCCAGAGCGAGACGGTCGCCTGCTGTGCGTGGTGGAGGAGCCGCTGGACGTGCTGGCCCTGGAGCGCACTTCGGGATTCCAGGGGCGATACCACGTCTTGGGCGGCGTGCTCTCGCCCATCCAGGGTATCGGACCCGACGATCTGAAAATTCGCGAGTTGGTCGGACGAGCCAGGGCAGAGGAGATTAAAGAAATCATCCTGGCGACCAACCCCAGTATCGAAGGCGATGCCACCGCCATGTACCTGCACCAGCAGCTGGAGCCGCTCGGCGTGCGCGTCACACGCCTGGCGCGTGGCCTGCCGGTGGGCGGCGATCTGGAATACGCCGACCCGAACACCCTGCTGCGCGCCTTGGCAGGCCGGCAGGAATTAAGCTAAGACCATTGACGATTATCTCAATTCCTGATAGACTCCCTCCCCGCTGCATACACCAGCGACAATCGAATACCTAAACCTTGCCCAAGGCTTATGCCTCTGGTATAATGCCATTCGCTTTAACACTGGCGATCGTCTTGCGCGCCGACGTAGCTCAAGCGGCAGAGCAACCGCCTTGTAAGTGGTAGGTTACGGGTTCGATTCCCGTCGTCGGCTCCAGGATAGCCGATTGTAGATTGTTGATTTTCGCTTATATAGCAATATCAGCAATCTACAATCTAAAATCAATAATGAACGGGCGGTTACCCAAGTGGCCAACGGGGACTGACTGTAAATCAGTTGGCAGAAGCCTTCGGAGGTTCGAATCCTTCACCGCCCACCTTTTGGCGATTGCCCTCATAGCTCAGTCGGTAGAGCACGTTCTTGGTAAGAACGGGGTCATGGGTTCAAATCCCATTGAGGGCTCTCGTTGCCCAAGTCACTTTGGTGAATTTGGTTATCTTTTTAAGGAGAAAGAAGAATATGTCCAAGCAGAAATTTGAGCGCACGAAGCCGCACATGAACGTAGGGACGATTGGGCACATCGATCACGGCAAGACCACGCTGACGGCGGCGATCACCAAATACTCTCAGATCTTAGGACAGGGAGAGTATCGGCCATT
>DATCYX010000290.1:0-3278 GCA_036526235.1 Anaerolineales bacterium
CGTCATCGGCTTCACTCTTCCTTGGGCTATCTCAGCCCTGTGGAGTTTGAACAATTTTCCGGACATTCATCGTGTCCACTTTTTCGGGGCAAGGTCAATTGCCCTGATGTATCTCACCAAATTCACCAGGAATCCTCGTGGTGCGCTGCCCTAGTTTGGTCGAGACTCCAGAAGTGCTGGTCGGTAACGGCAGATCCAAGGAAAGGAGATATGATGAACTAAAGCAGTGATCACATGGTATTATTTAGAGACAGAAGGCATTTATAGGCTCTGAAGATCGTGAATATCCAAAGGGGTGGGGTCACCAAAGTTGCAAAGGGTCCATCATGCTGCGTTTCATAATTAAAAGATTCTTGTCCGGTCTGGTTGTCTTGTTCTTGTTCCAGACTGCGATCTTTTTTGCCGTGCAGCTGATCCTCCCTGGCGATTTTGCCAGCCATTTTGCTTTGATGCTATCTCGCGATGAAATACAAGAGCTGCGTCAGATACTTGGGCTAGATCTACCCATCTGGGAGCGCTATCTCAATTGGCTGCAGAATATGGTGAGAGGCGATATGGGACGTTCCTTCACCTTGAGAGGCTCTGGTCCGACAGTTATAGAAGTCCTAAAAGCGGTTACCCCGCCGACTATCCTGGTTTTCGGCATTGGCACTGTGCTAGCCTTCTTGCTGGGACTGTGGCTGGGAAAGGTCACTGGCTGGCGCCGACCCGGACTAATCACCGGCTCGATCACTTTTGGCGGAATCGCCTTGTACACCTCGTTCCCACCCTGGCTGGCGTTCCTGCTGGTCTATTTCCTGTCTACCCAATTAGGCTTGCTGCCCAGGTCGTTCACCAACAAACTATGGCAGGGTGCCCCAACGAGCATCAGCCAGATCATGCTGCAGATGGTCTTCGCCCTACTTGTCGTGCTGGCGATACTGCTGCTGATCCAATGGCTTGTTCGTCGCATCACTCGCCGGTCGATGCCCACAATCGTTTTCCTCTTGCTGATAGCTGCGGGATGGTACGCTAGCTGGTACTGGATGGATATACTTCCCTATGCAGTGGATATCGCCAGGGCAGCCGCTCTGCCCCTGGTCGGGTATGTGTTACTTTCATTCGGCGAGATCATGCTGCTGATGCGCACAACTATGCTCGACGTGATGCACGAGCAATACGTTCACACAGCGCGCGCCAAGGGTTTAACCAGCAATGATGTGCGGGATCGCCACGTAGCCCGCAACGCGATATTGCCTGTGATGAGCGGTCTGGTCGTCCGTCTGCCTTACCTGTTGACAGGGGCTGTCATGCTTGAACGAGCGCTCAACTGGGAGGGAGTTGGCACAGAGCTGTTCACGGCGGTCGGGTTGCAAAACATCTTATTGGTCATGGGCTTGATTTTGATCATCGGCGCGATCTCACTGGTGGCGCGACTGCTGCTGGATATCCTCCAAGCCCTGCTCGACCCACGCCTGCGTACTGCAGGTGGTGAGCTGGGGGGGACGCTTTAATGGCCTCCGCCACACAATTCCAGGAAGATTTGAAAGCCTATCGCCTGCGGCAGAATCGCTTGAGAATATGGCTTTCGCTGCAGTGGAGACAGGCACGCGAGACATGGGGCTTGTTCTCAAAAAACCGGTTAGCAGTATTCGGGGTAGCGTTAATTTTCATCTACGCACTGATGTCCATCACCCATCCCATCCTGATGTCCACGGTATGGTCGAAAGGCGTATACGATCCGCATGTGGGCTACGATCTCGAAATCTTCCCCCACCCCTCACCGCCAGGTCTCGGACACCCACTGGGCACCGATACATTGGGACGCGATGTGCTCAGCCGGCTGCTTGCAGCCACCACACCTACTTTCACCCTGGCACTCACCGCCGCCCTGACAACAGCTATCTTCAGCACACTCTTCGCGGCCTTCTCTGCCTACGCCGGTGGCTTAATCCAGTCCATCCAAACGCATGTTTCAGATATCTTCTTGCTGCTACCTGCCCCGCTGGTCATGATCATCATTGGTGGCACAATAGACATCAACCCGCTTGTCTTTGGTTTAATATACGGGCTAATTGCCGGGCTGGGGGGCGCGGCGATCGTGATGCGCTCTCAGGCGCTCACCATCATCCGAAAGCCCTACATTGAGGCTGCCCTAGTCAGCGGGGCTAGTGGGGTACAGATCATCTTCAAGCACATCATCCCGAATATGCTCCCGCTGGCTGCGGTACAGATGCTGATCAGTGTCACCGGGGCAGTCTTCGCCGACGGCTTCAGCACTTTCCTGGGGATATCACGCACCAGGCTCAACTGGGGCAGCATGATCTATGACAGTTTCACCTACCAGGCAATCAATCCCGCCATCACCTGGAACGTGTTGATACCTTCCGCACTGGCAATCTCATTGTTTGCGACGGCTTTCTATTTGATCGCCCGCGGCATCCACGAAGTGGCTGAACCACGCCTGAGGGATTGGGAAGCCGCACCCACCATAAAAAAAGTGCTTGCAGAGCAGCTAGAGCAGGCTAAATCGCCAGCCAAGCCTATCCCGCCACCATCCCTGGATGATACCGCACCTGTGCGTGTCGCCCCTCGGAGTCGTATTGTTCTAGACGATCAAGCCGCATTTGCCTGGCTGGAATACCTGGCGGTGAGTCAGGGAGCCAGCGAAGCATTGCTGCTCAGGCCTGAGGAACGCCGTAGCAAGCCCCCAGAATGGGTAACACAATCTGGCGTTGGTGTTCCACCCCCGCTACAATCTGAGGCGAAAATAAAGGTTGAGGCCCCCCCCATTTTCCAGCCAGCCCCCAGCTCCGATAAAAGCATCTCCATCCACGAACAGGCACGCCAGGCAATCGAACAAGGCGATGCATACCTGCGCGCAGGGGAACTACAGCAAGCGCTAGACGCCTACATTAAGGCAGAAAAACTCATTCGAGATGGGAAGTAATATTTACACCAAGTAGCAGGCCACCTGGTGTCCGCTACCCTTATCAAGCAAGGGTGGGTGGTCGTTTTGCTCACACACTTTGGCAGCGATCGGGCAGCGGTCGTAGAACCGGCAGCGCGGTAAGGGATTGATCGGCTGGGCAATGCTACCCTTAATCTCTGGGATCGTACGCGCATAGGTTGGGTCAGGAACCGGCACAGCGGAGAGCAGCGCCTTGGTATATGGGTGAAGCGGCTTTGCCAGCACTTCTTCTGTATCACCCATCTCCACGATCTTACCCAGATACATTACTGCCAGGCGGTTCGACATATAGCGCGCCACCGCCAAGTCATGGGTTATGTAGAGGTAG
>DATCYX010000291.1:0-3961 GCA_036526235.1 Anaerolineales bacterium
GAATGGAGAATGCAAATGAAACAAAAACACCTGATTTTTGGGATTTTGATTCTCGGGCTTGTACTGGTGCTATCAGCTTGTGCAGGCCCCGCAGGCCCCCCTGGTCCGCAAGGTCCGGAGGGTCCGGCTGGTCCGGCAGGATCAGCGGGCGAACCTGGAGCGCCCGCTGAAGTCTCTGTCGCAGAACCAGAACTAGTTGTCCAACCTGAGACTTGTGCAATTTGCCATAAAGGAGCTGGTGACAAACATCAGGCGTCCTATGACGAGTTGTATCAGGACGGTGTCATTCAAGTTACCGACCTGGCCTATAGGTTTTCTGCTCCCGATAAGAGCGTGGTAACTTTCAAAATGACCAAGAATGGGGCTCCTTTCAATGCCAATGATGCAGATTCTCTGGGCATTTACTTTACGCCTTATACCGGTACGAACTTCCAGTTTGAGCCGGCCGGCGAAAGATTGTCCTTGAAAGGGGAGATTACTTGTGATAGCGCTGGTGCGTGCACGAGTACTCTGGTTGGGGATGCCCCTAATGTGGGCAGTACGCCTGGCCTCGTCGTTTTGTACGGTAGGGATGAGGACGTTGGTAGACTACCTGCTCGCATCGCTCAAACCAAATACCCGTTTGCGGCAATATTAGAGACCGGTAGCGGCGTAGACTACGTTTCGGCTGCCAATAACGCCGGCTGCGAAAAATGCCACACGGATCCTTACCTCAAGCATGGGTACATTTATGCCCAGTTGAATCAGGATCCCGCTACTGACTTCTACACCTGTAAAGCCTGCCACCTGGATAACGGTGAAGGCGGCCATTTAGAATGGCAGCTTTTGGTAGATAATCCAGAGCTGGCTGCAGGGTATTTCGCAGGCGATGTTGAATTGACGGATGAGCAGAAAGCCCAGTACGCATATAATACCAGTCTGATGAATGACGTGCATATGTCGCATGCCATGGAATTCCCCTATCCTCAGTCCATGTCAAACTGCGTAACCTGCCACGAAGGCAAACTGGATTTGGTGTTGTCGGATGCGAACTTTAATATCACGACCTGCAAGAGCTGCCACCCTGTGACAGGTACAGTAGGACCTGTGAAAGAGGGGCAAGAAGAGCCATCTTACGATACCACCACGCTCGCACTGAAGACCATATTGCCCCCAGCAATTCATGGGTCGTTGGATTTGGATACGGCTGACTGCCTTAGTTGCCATGGTGAAGGCAAGGCAGCACCACCGTTCAATCAGATCCACACCGGTTATAACGATGTGATCTACACCGCCGATGGGCTGAAGTATTCTGAAGCCATTTCCGTCACCGTTGATGGTGCATCCTTTGACGGCAGCATGCTCAATATCCAATTCGGCGCGGTTGAGACCCAGGATCTTGAGGGGCTCGATGTGGCGGACATTGCCCCCACCGTGATGGTCGGTTTGTATGGCTGGGACACCAAGGACTTCATCATCGGCCCGCACGAGAGGCTTTTCGACGATAATGGCGATGGCACCATCGACAGGAGCGATGGGAGAGCCCTGGAATATGGCGTAGGCGAAGAAAATCCGCGCTTTACGACAGTCTCTGCAGGCAGTGGCAAGTGGGAAGTCACTGCAGACCTGTCGGCGTGGGCTGACATGATCGCCGATGGCACAGTAATGCGGGTGGAAATTGGTGTCATGCCGACCTTGGAGAACGCTGATGGTGTTGTGCTCGCGCTGAATGCTCCTTCCCGAACCTTCGACCTTGGCGCCAATGCATTTGTTGATGACTTCTACGGCCCTCTCGTTAAGGTTGTGGATGGCTGTAACAACTGCCATGAAGCTCTTGCAACAACCTTCCATTCACCGGATAGAGGTGGAAACGTAGTTGTCTGCAGGATGTGTCACATCACCAAGAGTGGCGGTTCTCATCTGGAAATGCAATCGAGGTCGATCGATTCCTATGTCCATGCGATCCACTCATTCCAAGCATTCGATATTGGTGATATCGACTTTGCTGATCCGGTGGAAGCCATGCACTATGAGCATCACATCGAGTTCCCGTATCCTAAGCATGGAATAACAGACTGCAGCTCCTGCCACGTGGATGGCACGAACAACGTGCCGGATCAATCCAAATCGCTGCCAGGTCTGCTTTCGGCATCCGATCCAGTCAATGGCTGGGATAGAAAAATCGGTGAAGTGCCAGAATATGTCACCGGCCCAGCTTCGAGAGCCTGTGGTGGATGTCACCGTGCGGTAATGATTAAAGAAGACGAAGCTGTTGAGCTTACGGCCTTTAATCTGCACACCAAGCAGGGTGGTTATCTGATCGAAGGCGGAGAGGACTCCAGCGGCACTCTCATGAGCGTAATCAATGAGATCATGGCACTCTTCAAGTAATTGAAGAATGTGAGGTGGGCTTCGGCTCACCTCAGTCAATAACAAGGGCCCTTCGGGGCCCTTAATTGATTAAAGACAACGGTGGAGGCAACACTGGTATAGTGGATTTGACCGTGAAGGTGATCCATTTTCTTGGAATTTCTTAACATCGGTAGATTCAGTGTCCTGGCTGAAAAGAATCGCGAGTTTCAAAGAACAGGTCCAAGCTAAGACCGCGCAAAATATCACAGGCTGATTTGACATGGCGTTAGCTATTGAACAATTACCTCTCGACAAGGTTCATTGGTTATAATTACACGAGGCTCGGGCAAACACGACCGGTTTCATCAAATATCCAAGCCAAAGGACGCGCTCTGCATTAATATTATGACAGGTAAAAGGAATCGAAAGTTGTTATCCAGGTGTGGAGGACAACCTAATGCATAATTCATTCAATAACGGGTCGGTAGTTGCTGTTTGCAAAAAAGCTGAGCCTGGATTGCCAAAAGATGTCGTCGATGTCATACAGCTTTTAGAAAATTTTGGTGTCGAAGGTGATTACCATGCTGGGAAGTTGGTACGGCATCGCTTCCTGGCGAAAAAATATCCAAACAAACTCAATCTACGCCAGGTACTGATCATTGATAAGACGATCCATGCTGAAATAGAAGCACAAGGCATCCATATTAGAGCGGGGATGATGGGTGAGAACATCCTAGTAGATGGCATCTCTATTATGGCTCTGCCGGTAGGAACGCAGGTAGGGATTGGTGAGGCGATTTTGGAATTGACTGAGGTTCGGAATCCATGTTATCAACTCAATGAGATGCACCCACATCTGCTCAAAGCAGTAGCGAAAAAAGTCGATGGAAAGGTGCTTCGTAATGCAGGGATGATGGCGCGCATTCTAAAAGGAGGCATGGTACAGATAGGCGACCCAGTAATTGTGTATAACAAACCCGCTGAACTGTGACATCTGCTTGTTCCGCGATAATATTTGGGGGACTTCTTGTTCGATAAATATTGGGCCGGCTACCCCCCCAGCACAAGGCTGGGCTGCGACCGAGAGTAGGGGGTGCGATTTACGAGGTTTGGTTCTTTGTTTCAAAAGGAAAATACATGAAGATTTATGCAATCCAAACAGGCACTGTCGTAATTAGACCAAATCAAGTCCAGGGAAAAGGGGCGGGCTTTGTCAGGCTAGTGAATACATTCTCTGACCGTCGTTGGACAGAGCCGCTTCCTATTTACGTCTGGGTTATAGAACATCCTGAAGGGATTATTGTCATAGATACAGGCGAAACTGCCAAAGCCGCTTTGCCAGGTTATTTCCCATCTTGGCATCCTTACTTCAAGAACGTAATCATTCAAGTGAAACAAGGACAAGAAGTCGGCGAACAATTACAGACCATAGGTATTCATCCCAATGATGTTCGCTGGGTCATCCTTACTCACCTCCACACTGACCATGCTGGTGGGTTACATCATTTTCCCAAGTCAGAAATACTTGTTGTCAGACGAGCCTTTGAATTAGCCACTGGCTTTGCGGGTCAAGTGCGCGGCTTTTTGCCACACCGCTGGCCGTCATGGTTTGCCCCCAAATTAATAGACC
>DATCYX010000292.1:0-3825 GCA_036526235.1 Anaerolineales bacterium
CCCCAGGTCGAGCACGCCGATCACGACCATGATCAGGAATGGGATGACAATCGCCAGCTCTACTAACCCCTGCCCCTTCTGATTTGACGCCCGAAGGATTAGACCCGCAAGTGGGTATTTGCCTGGGTTTTGTCCAGGCCAATACCGCTTGCCGGCTTGTTTCCTTTCGCTTGGCAAGCGCATGAGGGATAGGGGTAGGAAGTGGGTTAACATTTCGTCTTGGTCTAAATATTGTTTTGCCTGATAACGAGAAACTCGTCGAAATGATCCTTGAAGACCGTTACAAGCTGGGGGTCGAACAGCACTCCGCTGCTTTCCAGTATAAGGTCATAGGCTTCCTCAACGGAGACTTCGTCCTTGTACGGGCGCTTGGTGGTCAGGGCATCGAAGATGTCCGCCATGGCGCAGATACGACCGCTGAGCGGGATATCTTCGCCTTTAAGCCCGTAGGGATAGCCAGAACCGTCCCACCGTTCGTGGTGGCTCAAGGCGATGATCTCGCCGGCCTGCAGGAGGGTGGAAGGCGAGCCACGCAAGATCTCAGCGCCGATCACAGGGTGGCGCTTGACCACCTCCCACTCATACGGCGAAAGTTTGCCGGCCTTGGTGAGTATCGCATCGGGGATGCCGATCTCGCCGATATCGTGCAGCTGGCTGGCATTGGCGATGACTTCCACCTCTTGCACTGACAGATCCAGTCCGCGCGCGACGACCATGCAATAGCCGCGAATCCGTTCGAGGTGGTTCTTGATGCCCGGTTCCCGATATTCCGCCAGCGCAGACATGCGCCGGACTACGTCCAGTACCTCTCTGTTCAAAACTTCGGTCGCGTATTTACTCATTTTGAGGTATATCCTGCATTATATAACGATGAATTGTCGATTTTATTACACTTTCTGTCCCAATTCCATGAATCTGCTTATATACGATAGCAGTCTGATTGGATGGATAAACTTGTCAGTATTCTACCGTAGTAATATATTTGAGTCTATTCTAATAATTTACAAAAACGATAGCAAAGCGGTTAAGAAGGGCGATTCCTACCTACATTGAGGTAAGGTCTGATTTTTATGATAGGCGTAAGGGGTGCTACAGATATTCGAGCGGATTCAAATACCTTGCTTGGATCCAACTCGTACCGGCGTTGATGGGTATGCTGGCTTGGATTTTAAGGTCGGTATCCCAGGTCGCTCCAAACGCCACTGCGAAGTGTAAAGACGGGTTCCATCGAAACCGTGAGCTTTGAATGGTGCCCACACGATAACCCAATGGATAACTCTCTCCAGCACGCAGGCTGGTTAGCTCATTGAGATTCCCATAGACAGACAGGATCTGAGCCCCGTCCGGCTGAATATGGCTGAATATCGCACTCTGGCCCGGACTACAGCGGTCGTTTTCCCCAATGAAAAGGCAGATCCCGTCGGCAACCAGATATGCGTCTGATGTTACAGTCTTATTATACCTGTTATCTGCCCCGCGAATCAAGAGGTCAATACCTTCATGGTTCTCTGGTTTCAGGAAATTGAGGGCCTGGCTGAGCTGCAATTCGTCCAGCGGGCGGCGAAATGTCCTGGCGATGCGGATTTTTCCTTCGGCGAAGCGGTCGAAGGCGATCCAGTAATTGCTCGCTTTCTCCCATTCATATACTTCTTTCTGCGTAGCCACCAAGACCAGGTAGTCGCGAACAAAACTAAAATATCTTCGTACAGCTTGCTCTGGACCGCCATCCTGGTCGAGAAACCGTCCAAAGACTAAGCGTTTCATAGTCATATCGTTTTCAACCAGCGCCTTGAGCCCGATCAGATAACGTATTAGAGCTAAAAATTTTTTTCCAGGGTCAGCCTTGCCCAGCTGGATTTCGTGATGGCCTAAGATGTTAACCGCCTGGATGCGGTAGCGCTTCATGGTAGCCCAAATCACAGAGATTACGTTGGCAATTTGCTCGTCGGACGGGGCATGCTCAGGATGTTCAAAGTCATAGCCGCAGATTTCAATGGCGATCGTATTAAGGTTCGGGTCGACCCTGGGACCATCGAAGTAATCTTGCAAGATAGAATGCAGGCGTGGCTCACGGTATCCCAGTTGATACAGGGCGCGCACGAAATATTGCTTGCGTTCTCGGTGTGCTTGGTGATCGAGTGGTTGTAAATGAGAGGCTAGGAAAGGCCATCCGTCTGTATCGGGGGCTTGGGTCTGCAGGATAGCGATAGGGTCCTGCGGACGCGCTGGCTTATCCGATGGCGCGTTGGCACCAACTAGGAAATGGGCGCTGGTGCGTGTGAGGTAATTGGTGACCCAGCGCAGGCTATCGAACCCTCGCAGGTATCCCGCAACGGTGGGGGTGAAGTTCTCTTTGTCACCGTACCAGTGCAAGACGATTCCCCACGGCACATTCCCGTGCAGCCGGTCGACCGGTTGTGTCCGTTCGAGATTCCAACGCGTGCGCGCCAGAGGGACTTGCCCCAATGGCTGACCACCTTTTTCGCTCAGGATCAGGTAGCCTTCTTGATTAATATGGGTTTGGGGGACGATCTCCAGAATTCTCTTTGCGGCAGGGGGCAGGTCGTCGAATTCCATTACAGGCCAGATTTCAGGGTGCCAGAACTCATCATCCCCCGGTATGCGCAACGATGCTGCGGCCAGGTTGGCTGCGACGAACTTCAGAAATGACCGGCGGGATAAACGCCTGGAATCTCCCATCATATGCCTAATCTTATTATAGATCCATGTCCATGAGCAACGTATTTTAGAGGTATTTTTCTACCTCATGGGAGGTAATGAGTACTTAGGTACTATGCTGAAGTATACGTTGAGTATAAAGAGCCTGTTGGCATGTCACCCCTTGGCGGCGGAACCAATAGCGAAGCACATCTCAGATGCACCCAGACTTTCGCCTGGACCGAGTGCCATTCGCCAGGGGGAATCGGATCGTTCCTTGAATCCAAGCGAATTCAACACTTCTACAGCACGGCAGTTCGATTCCAGCGTACCTAAATGAATTGGCAAATCGTTAAATCCACATGCTAGATTTTCTAATAAGCGCTGGGGTGTTTCGTCAGATTCAGTGACTACCCAAGGTCCTACCACTACGCGGTCCGCGACCTGTTGGCCAAGGATAAAGCCGCATAGGTCACCCTCTTCGATGAGTACCCTGCACAAGTTTGGAGAATGCGCGTAACGGTGCGAGAGGAAGTCGCTGCGATCAGCGCCAAAGGCCTGCTGGTCTAGAGCATAGACCTGGGGTAAGTCTTGAAATTCCATGGGGCGGATAGATGGATGCGTATTGCCAGTGACTCTTCCGGAGAATCGCAGCGAACGGCAGAGCTTACGGAAACCGTGGCGCTCGTATAGCGAAACCGCTTTGAGAACGCCGTCCAGATAGATGGTTTTTACGCCTTGATTTTGCAGATAATGGATTCCGGTGTCAAGCAGGGTTGCACCGATGCCCTTTCCCCGCACCGTTGGGTGGACAATCAGCTCGCCAATGAAGCCGCTGATGCCATAACAAGTGGCATTACAAATGCCAACTGGCAGTCCATCCAGGCTGGCCAGCAGGCATCCCGAGGGGTCGTGCTGGTAAAAACCATGGAAAGCGGTTAGATCTTCGCTCACCCAGCCTTCGACTGCGGTGAAGCCAGCCGCAATGACGAGTTCTTCCTGCGCCATCTGGCGAATCTTGAGACCCTTCAACCCTAATCCTTAGTTGACCAATCCCAGAACCAGTAGGCTAACCCCTTCCATTCCCCCCAGCGTTCGAAGGCTGATTCAACCTCCAACTTTCCGATGGGCTCATCGCTGAACCACTCGTTGGAGACCATCTTTAAC
>DATCYX010000293.1:0-2665 GCA_036526235.1 Anaerolineales bacterium
CCCGTATTCTCTAGAGCTACCAAAAGAGATCGACTGGCAGGGCTATTGCACTGGTCGAGCACCATCAAAGGCAGATTGGTGATCGGACGCGAGGTCGCCCAGCCAACCAGCAAAAGCTCCATCGCCCCACCCAGCAGCATAAAGGCTGGCAACCACCAGTCTGTGCGCAAGTGGATAAACTCTTTGATCACCAGTATCCAGATTCGCCTCAGCATGAGCTATCCCAATTTCTTACGGAAAAACAAGGCTGCCAGTCCCGTAAATGCAAGACCCAGCACGATGAGCATCACGGCATACGGCCACAACACCTCCAGACCCACGCCTGGCAGGAAGACCCCGCGCGTGATCACCGCATAGTGCGTGCCCGGCAGCATCATGGCTTCCATGCGCACTTCTTCAGGCATTGAAGCCAATGGGAAGAAAATACCGGTCAGGAAGAAGCCAGGAAAGAATATCACCAGGAACGAAAGTGCAAGCGCAGCAGCCTGAGTACGCATAAACACGCCCACAATCATGCCCATGCTCAGCACAGCAAACAGGAAGATCGCCGAGAGGCCAAAATATAGCAGAAAGTTTCCATTGAAGGAGATTTGGAACCAGGCGATTGCCAGCGCGGGGATCATCACTACATTCACCAGACCTACCGCGAGATACGGGACGATCTTCCCCAGCAGCAGTTCGCCGCGCGTGATAGGCGTGGCCAGGAGTTGCTCCAGCGTCCCGTGCTCGCGTTCGTGAGCTAGCGTCAGCGCCACAGATAGGGCTGGGAAGCCCAACACCATGGAGATCAGGCCAGGGATCAGGTCATTTCGGGGTTTAAGATCGGGGTTGTACCAGGTATGCACGCGCAAGTCTAGTGGCTGCAACGAGGCGAGCGAGACGCCCGCGGCCTGCAAACGGCGTGTCAATACCTGGTCAATAAATTCTTCCGCCCGCCGGGTGATGTGCTGCATGGCAAAGTTGCCGCTTTCCGGCTCTGTCCCATCAATAATGACCTGTATCGGCATCCCTTTAAGCCCCTGAAGTTCACTGGAAAATCCCGGAGCGATGACCAGGGCAGCTTTAATTTTTCCGTGCATCAACATGGAATCGATCTCATCCATGTTTTCTGCATAAGCATAAATATCCAAATCCTGCCCGGCGGTTATCTGCTGGATAAAAACGCGCGAAGTTGGGCTGCGATCGTAGTCCAGTATGCCAATCGGCACGTGCTTAATATCTACAGTCAGGGCATAGGCCATCAGCAGGAGCACCAGGGTGGGTGTAAAAAGCACCAGGAAGAGCGTGCTCCGGTCGCGGATGATGTGGAGAAATTCCTTGCGGGTAACCGCCCAGATGTGAGAAATCGACATCATTTCTCCATTTTGCGGATCAGCGAAATAAACGCCTCTTCCATGCGAGGTGGAGCGATGCGCATGCTCCGCAAGCCAACGCCGGCCTTCTTCAACGCGCTTTCGATTTCGGGCAGGCGTTTTTCTCCCGCATCGACCACCAGATGCAACGACTCGCCGTAAGTCTGCACCTCACGGACGCCCGGCAACCCTGCGACTCTTTCTCGCGCAGATTGCCAATCCTCGCTGTACAACTCGATAACGTCTCCTTCCAGCCGATTGCGGATATTTTGGGGCGTATCACACACTACAAGCTTGCCAGTGAACATCAACCCCACCCGCGAGCAGCGCTCCGCTTCGTCCATATAGGGCGTGCTGACCATTATGGTCGTCCCATCAAGGTGCAATTCAGTCAAAATATTCCAGAACTCGCGCCGCGATATGGGGTCAACGCCCGTGGTGGGTTCGTCGAGCAGCAGGACTTCCGGCCGGTGAACCAAGGTACACGCCAAGGCTAGTTTCTTCTGCATCCCGCCCGAAAGATGGGCCGCGCGCCGGTCCTGGAATTCGGTCAAGCCGGCAAAAACCAGCAGCCCTTGCATCCGTTCGGACAAGTCTTGGGCTGAGACATCAAAAAGTTCAGCGAAGAAGCGCATGTTTTCCAGCACGGAAAGTTCGGCGTACAGGCTGAACTGCTGCGCCATATAACCAACCCGTGGTTTGATGGCCTCCGGCTGGCTCTTGAGATCAAAACCAAGGATGGTGGCCTCGCCGCCGCTCACGTCCAGCAGCCCCGCCAGCAGGCGTAAGGTAGTGGTCTTCCCCGCCCCGTCCGGCCCTACCAATCCAAAAAGTTCCCCTGGCTGTACGGATAAATCCAACCCATCCACCGCGCGGGTGGCTTTAAAGTTTCGTGCGAGTTCGTGGGTCTCGATAACCGGAACCACGATCATCTCCATTTACTGCTTGGCTTTGCGGATGATCCAAAGCACGAGCAGCGCGCCCAGCAAAGGTTCGAAAGCCACGCCCAAATATTTCATCGTATCGCTGAAGCCCATAGCTGGGATCACGAACCAGTCAATCAAGCCGATGACAATAGTCGAGATGATAGCCACCATGTAATCCCCGCTTACACCGATCGGGCGCTGATTTTTCCAGATTAGGCCAGCCAACCAGCCAACCAACAGGCCGACAAGGACCATTGCCAGGACTAAGATAATTACTTGCAGCATGTCTCAAACTCCTTTATTTGTAGAAGCTACGCTGTTGGGGCGTGGGTAGCGAGGGCTAAGCCCTTATCCCCTCGAGCAATAGCCTAATCCCGGAGCTGATAT
>DATCYX010000294.1:0-9273 GCA_036526235.1 Anaerolineales bacterium
AAGTAATCCTGCCTCCCAATTTCATCCTGTAAACTGCCATTACGTTTACAGAATGCATTATCGTGCGTTGATAAGATTGCTCCCCGAAATTCTTAAAATTAATATGGACTATAATGGGTACATATCTCTCTTTAGGTGAACTCCATGAAATCACATTTCTCCAGCTTGAATACTATAACAACCGAGCCTTATAATGCCGAAACTCCCCATGCGGTTTTGATGAAGGACATCACTCCCACTGATTTGTTTTATGTTCGCAATCATTTTGCCGTCCCAATCATCGATGCCGGCGATTGGGCGTTGGAATTGGGTGGCGCTGTGGAGAAACCGCTCCAATTCTCACTTCTCGAGATACAAAAGCTACCCCCAAAAACCCTGAACGTCATCCTTGAGTGTGCCGGTAACGGCCGTTCAACCTTGAATCCCGCTCCCAATGGTACTCCTTGGAACCTAGGTGCAGTGAGCCAGGCGCGCTTCATTGGGACCTCATTGAATAACCTCTTCAAAGAGCTTACAATTTCCCGTGATGCGATTGAGATGCTTTTTGTGGGGGCAGATCAAGGAACAACCCGCACCAAACAAACAACGACATATGCACGCAGCTTACCCCTTGAAGTAGCTCTACATCCAGATACCATGCTTGCCTGGGAAATGAATGGCGAGCCACTGCCTCTCCAGCATGGCTATCCCTTGCGCCTTGTAGTTCCGGGCTGGTATGGTATGGCATCGGTAAAATGGCTGCGGCAGATTTCGCTGTTACGAGAACGATTTGAGGGTTTCTTTCAGAAGGACGAGTACGTATACGTGGGCGAATCCGGCATCCCAGACGGAACACCGGTTACAAGCATGCGTGCACGCGCCCTTATTGTTGAACCATCGCCGGAGGCAATTCTCCCAGCAGGCGAGGTCCAACTTGCCGGAATTGCCTGGAGCGGTGAAGGATCAATCACCCGAGTTGAATTGAGCTTTGATGACGGCGCTACCTGGCTGGAAGCAGACCTCGAAACCGCTCGATACCCATACAGCAGCCAGCGTTGGAAATTCAACTGGAATATGGATATTCCTGGACAATACGCCATTACAGTACGCGCCACCGATTCCCGAGGGAACTTTCAACCACTCACCCAGCGCTGGAACAAGGGTGGTTATGGCAATAATAAAGCGCAACAGGTTACTGTATCAATTAATTGAAATTCCCCCCAAGATTGAAATTTTCGTTTTTCCCTTTATTAGGACTGAGTGCGGGGCTAAAGTCATCATCAAGCATAGCATTCCACAACGAGGAACACTGCTATTGATAATAAATATCCTATAATAACCATATGACAAATAAGCTAGCTTCACCAAAACTTTCTATGTTACGAAACGCGATTGATTTCACGCGCGTGCCATTCAGCGATAGAGGCTCGCGCCTGATGGTATTTCAGGCTGCCTATCAGAGCCATTTTTACATCAAGCTTGCAGAACGGCTTACCAGTGTTGAACCCGGTATCGAAACTTATTTACGCCGCCCACCATTAATTCACAATCTATGTCTGATCGATGCCGATGGTGAGCTGCTGGAGTTTGACATCACCACGTTTCCACATGCGATATATATGAGCACGCGGATCGGTGATTTCGCCATGGTATTTGGAGATAACCATACAATTGCCTTCGGATTGCCACCCGAAGTCACCGCAGGGATTCAATTCGAAGTCTCACCTCATCTTTGGAAGGTGCTAGAGTTCGGTGGCGAAATCAAAAGTGTGCGTGACCTATCCTACGCCACCAATGGCACGCCTGTACACAATAAGATCTCTCTTGGGAACACCGGCCATCGAGTTGAGTTGATCGTGGAGGCGGATAGCGATTGCACACTTGCCTTGATGATTGGCGATCAACGATCTCCCGTAGCTGGTATAGAACCGTTCTCAACCTTGTACGATTCGGCCGAGAAACGCTGGCAAGATTGGTTTCGCAATGTGCCACCGGTGGCTGATAAATACCGCAGAGCCTACGCCTATGCCTGGTGGATCATGGCAAATAACTTGATCAATCCCGGAGGTATCATACATTATGAAGCCATGATGCCATCTAAGGCAAGTTATGTTGGATTATGGCTGTGGGATAGTGCCATGCACGCGCTGGCCTACCGTCACATCGATCCTGAGCTGGCCCGCAACCAGATTCGTGCTATTCTGGCTTGCCAGCTTCCTGATGGGATGCTGCCAGATGCAATATATGATGAAGGCATTATTTCCGAGATTGACCACCCAATCAAGGCTGAAGTCACGAAACCTCCCATTTTAGCTTGGGCAGCCTTAAAACTACACGAAACTGACCCTAATCTTGAATTCTTACAAGAGATATATGTACCATTGGTACGCTGGAATGCCTGGTGGTTCAGCATGAATGATGATGATGTCGACGGTTTAGCACAGTACAACCACCCTTACTCATCCGGTCTAGATGACAATCCACTATGGGATTATGGTATGCCAGTAGAATCACCAGAACTGAATAGCTACCTTTGCGTCCAAATGGGCTCGTTGGCAATTATGGCCGAATTACTGGGCATGAACGCCGAAGCTGCGATGTGGCGCAGGCGGGCTGAGGCGATCGTGCGACGCATGATCCAAGATTTTTGGGACGAACAAGAAGGTGTCTTTAGGGCAACGCACAACGACCAAATCATTCCTGTTTTGACACCCTTCAATCTTTACCCTTTGTGGACCGGGCAGCTACCCGAAAATTACCGCACTCGACTATTGGATCACCTCACCAACCCTGATGAATTCTGGGGGGAATATATCCTCCCATCCGTTGCACGAAGTGATCCGCATTATGACCCTGATACGATGTGGCGTGGGCCAGTATGGTCGAACATCAACTATTTTTTTATTGAAGCCTTAAATCAAATTGGTGAGAAGGATTTAGCGGATAAACTGAGGGACAAAACTTTGGAAATGATCCTGGCTCATCCTGGCATGTATGAATACTACAATTCCGAAACCGGGCAGCCTCCCGCGCGTTCCGCCGAAGCTTTCGGCTGGACAGCAGCTGTGTTCATCGACTTAGCAATTTCCGCCAGTCAGGAGCAACAAGCCGGCTCCCAACAGTCTATAGTTGATTGATAGCCCTGGTAAAGGAGAGTTGTGATTATGGAACCAGGTCAAAACGATAACAAGGCGCAACAACGTCCGATCATTATCGCATCCAACCGCGGACCGGTATCTTTAAACCGGAATGAAGCTGGGGGTTACGAGATTCAGCGCGGCAGCGGTGGTCTGGTCACAGCTCTAACAGGTTTAGCTAGCCTTATCGATGCCACCTGGATTTCCTGCGCCTTGAGCGCTGATGACACAGAATGGGGAGAAGGTGAAGTACCATTTAATGATAAAGGCGATTCAATATTCGTAAAATTTCTGACACCCGAAGAATCCGCCTTTGATGGCTATTACAATGTGATCGCCAATCCATTACTCTGGTTTCTACAGCATTCCATGTGGGATGTTCCGCGCGCACCGGTGATCAACCGCGCCACATGGCGGGCCTGGGAAGAAGGTTATGAGCAGGTCAATCGAGAGTTTGCCCTGGAGATTGCCAATCAGGTCAATCGCGTTTCTCAACCAGTATTGATTATGTTGCAAGATTATCATCTCTACCTCGCAGCTCGATACCTGCGAGAGACCGTCCCAAGCCAAGCAATAACGATCTTGCATTTTATCCATATTCCATGGCCTGGCCCAGAGTACTGGGGAATATTGCCACCAACCATGCGCCAGGCAATCTTAGAAGGGCTGTGTGCAGCTGATTTACTTGGCTTTCAGACACGCGAGGATGCCTTAAACTTCATGCGCACCTGTGAATCTTACCAACCAAAAGCCAGCGTAAAATACAAGCGTGGTCAAATCTGGTACCGTAATCATGCCACTCATGTGCGCGATTTTCCCATTTCCATCGACGTTGAGGCTTTGAAGGCAATGGCCAATTCACCTGAGGTTCAGCAACATCACGCTGAGATACAGGACATTGTTGGTGGACGCAAACTGATCCTGCGCATTGATCGCATTGAGCCCAGCAAAAACATCATCCGCGGCTTTCAGGCATTTGAGGAGATGCTTGAATTGTATCCCGAACATCGTGATCAGATTATTTTTCTAGCCTTGCTGGTACCCTCGCGCTTGGAGTTAGAAGAATATAAAAATTACCTGGATGATTTGATGGGCACCGCCGGTCAGATCAATGCGCATTACGGTAGCAGCCAGTGGGAACCAGTTCGTCTGCTGGTAGGTGACAACTACCCGCGAGCAGTGGCTGCCTTACAACAGTACGACCTCTTATTGGTTAATGCCATAGCAGATGGTATGAACCTGGTCGCAAAAGAAGGACCAATCGTCAATCAGAAAGATGGAGTACTGATCCTTTCAGATAGAGCCGGCGCCCGACAGCAGCTTGAGTCAGGTGCTATCGTCATCTCTCCATGCGATGTGTACGCTACGGCAGAAGCAATGCACCAAGCCCTTGTTATGCCGCAGGGGCAACGCTACCAGTATGCTGAGCGTTTGCGCTGGATGATCGAACGTGAGGATATCACTGCTTGGCTAGAACATCAGCTTGAGGCAGTGGATGAGCTTAATCTATAGTACGAGCGTCTTATGTTTAAACCACGTATTGGGATTTTACATTACACTGCTCCACCTGTCGTCGGCGGTGTGGAGGCAGTGATCCAAGCACAAGCAAGCCTATTTAATCGAATGGAGTATCCGGTCTCTGTGGTCGCAGGGCGCGGTGAGGCCTCCATATTGCCACCCGGCACCTCGTTAGTGCTCCTTCCGTTGCTTGACAGCCAACACGAAGAAATATTACACATTAATGCTTACCTAGAAAACGGTGATGTGCACCCAGGTTTTGACTCAATGGTTGAAAAGATAGCTCAAGCTCTTCAACCAGTGGTAGAAGAGGTTGATCACCTGATCATCCACAATGTTTTTACCAAACATTTCAACCTGGCTTTGACCGTTGCGCTAGACCAGCTGATCGAGGCTGGCTCCATTCGTCACGCCATTGTTTGGTGCCATGATATCTCCTGGACGAGCCCAAGCTCGCGCTCAAAAGTATTCCCTGGATATCCATGGGATATCCTTCGGACTTACCGTTCAGATGTAACCTATGTAACAGTTTCTGCACACCGCCAGAAGGCTTTGGCAAAGCTGTTCGAATGCAGCCTGCACAAAATTCACCTGATCTACAATGGCGTTGAACCTTCCAGCCTGCTCGGTCTATCCCCGGAAGGACTTCGATTGGCTGATCGCTTGAACTTATTTGGCTCAAGCCTGATACTTTTGATGCCTGTCAGGGTAACACGCGCAAAAAACATCGAGTATGCCCTGCATGTGGTTGCGGCGCTAAAGCAAGAAGTGAGTACGAAACTGGTACTGACTGGCCCGCCGGACCCGCACGACCCTGAGAATATGAGATATTTCCACTCATTGTTGAGGTTGCGACAGAAACTCGGCGTAGAAAGCGAAGCGCGCTTCATATTTGAAGAAGGATATCAACCTGACGAACCCTACCTGATTACCGAACGCGTGGTAGGCGATTTATTTCGCTTATGCGATGTTGTCTTTATGCCTAGCCATCGCGAAGGATTTGGCATGCCTGTTATAGAGGCTGGTTTAAGTGGTGTGCCTGTAATATGTACTGATATACCTGCGGCTCAAGAAATCGGTCAAAAGGAAGTAACCATCTTTTCCAAAGAACAATCACCCAGCGATGTAGCAAGGGTAATCATCGAGATTGTGGAAGCAAATCCGGTGTCGCGCTTTCGAAGGCGGGTAAGGCAAAACTATACTTGGGAAGCGCTTTTCCAACGTCAAATTGAACCAATTTTGAAGGGTCAGTGAAAGACTTATGAAGACTCAACCAGCTCAGCAAGCATTGACCCGACTGGTTAATTTCGAACGACTTTGGCTTTTCTTGGACTATGACGGCACTCTGGCTGAATTCGCTCCTTCGCCAGATATCGTGATTCCCGATCCAGAGCTTCTCGATTTGCTAACAAGATTGGCAAATAAGCCCGACCTGCGTTTGGCAGTGATCAGCGGTAGAAGACTTCAACATATTCGTAAACTCGTGCCGATACCAGAAATCTGGTTAGCAGGCACTTACGGTATTGAACTCCTTAGCCCATCCGGGGGAGTTAGGTCCCAATTGAATTTTGAATCAATTCGCCCAGCGCTTGAAAAATTAAAACCTAAGTGGGAAACACTAATTGCTAGCCAAGGAGGCTTTTACATTGAAGATAAGGGATGGTCTTTAGCACTCCACGCTCGATTTGCCAGCGATGAAAACGCAGAAAAAATACTGGCTGAAGCCAGTCGTCTTGCCCGTCAGTTGATTCAAAAATCGAAGTTACGGCTGTTAGGAGGGCATAAATTTCTCGAGATATGCCCCACCACTGCCGATAAGGGCAAAGCAGTCCAGAAGATCCTAGCATATGATGCATTCTCCGGGGCATTACCAATCTTTATCGGGGATGACGACAAAGACGAAGGAGCGTTCGCCGTGGTAAAAGCTCACCATGGGATCGCCATTCTAGTTGCTACCGAATCCCGTAAAACCCAGGCAGATTATTATCTGGATTCACCTTATTCAGTAAGAGGATGGCTACAGAATTTGCTGCAATTTCGCTCAAGGGGTATTAATTAGCGGGCGCCTCCCGGCAATAAACGGTCTTGTTTAACTTAATCCAGTTTACTACTCATTTCAGGTTTCTAGTCTAATCCACCAGTTCTTCCTGAAAGAGCAGTGACTCTCAGCGACACGCTCTCCCAGCATCAACTATATCAAGATGAAAATAGAAAACCACAAATGCCTATCACATCAATTTATTAAAAAAATATTGACTAAGTGAGCCAAATTAGTGTATTATTAGTGGCAATTAAGATGCCACAAAGTCCGATAACATACTGAGGCTAGTGCCGGAACTTCACTTGCCAACGGTAACCAGGGTGTTAATATTTGAACGGAACATAAAAATGAGAGGTGCTAACTAATGCGCTATGTTGTAAAACAACTAGGCGAGCCCCTTCTAAGACTGGCACAAACCCAATTTCATCCCCCAATAAAATGCGAGGGTATTTTCTCTTGGCGGTATCTGCTTCAAGATTTATATAGCTGGCTGATTTCACCTGCTTTCTGCACTGCGGTGGCATGACCCTTTGTGATCAATCACAAAGGGTCATTTATTACTCTTTCCCAAGTTAAAGCTTGACGCACTTTCGTGGATTACACAAAATGATAGTCGTCGGCAGAAAGGAAGCTGTTAAACAAGCGAATAATCACCCCTTCTAAGTAAATACGAATACACTGCAAGCCTTGGTTGGCGATGCGAAAACGAATTGTAGGTTATCGTTTTGCGCTATGTACTGGGTCAGAAGAACTAAATTCAGGATATCACAAAGGAGGAAATTAAAATGTCGTCTTCAAATCTCGTGCGTTGGAGTGGCATGGCCACAATTGTGGGTGCCATACTAATTGCCATCCTCGAATTGATGGAATTTATCCTGTTTGGGAGTCTAACAGAAAGTCAGGTGGCGGCAACAGGTGGCTGGGTTTTCGTACAAGTGATATATCTCATTGCTATGTTGGCCGTGCTACTGGGTTTAATTGGTCTGTATACACGCCAGGTAGAACAGTCAGGGAATTTTGGGGTAATCTCCTTCTTGGTGGCATTTATCGGCACTGTGCTGTTTGCTGGCGCGCAATGGAGCACAGCCTTTATAGGACCGATGTTGGCCGCTGAAGCTCCGGGGATCATGGACGCCGAGCCTACCGGGTCCATACTTGTGGGATATTTGCTTTCCGTAATATTGTTTTCGCTTGGCTGGCTTCTATTTGGCTGGGCCTCGCTGCGATCCAGCGTTTTTCCGCGCGGCGCAGCGCTGCTGGTTGCAGTTGGAGGTGTGCTATTCTTTATCATGGGATCTCTTGAATGGCCCGCCTCGACTTTAGCCTTGGACGCAGGCCTGGTCTGGATGGGGTATACGCTCTGGTCCGCAAAGTAAAACAGTTGTAAGGGATTAAGCTTTTCTCTTCGCTTACATACTGACGATGATCTTTTGGTCAGGGATGTGTGAATAGGATATAGATAACGAAATCGCATAGTGAAAACTATGCGATTTCATTCTGCGGTCCCGACGGGATTCGAACCCGCGATCTCGGCCTTGACAGGGCCGCATGTTAGGCCGCTACACCACGGGACCAGGCAAGCCGTAGTTTAATCGATTTCAAACCCTCCGTCAAGCGCTACGGCTCAGTGGCGAGGGGCGGATTTGAACCGCCAACCAAGGGCTTATGAGTCCCCTGCTCTGCCATTGAGCTACCTCGCCAGTCATTGAGGCGGGCTAAATATTACTACGGTCTAATTATTCTGTCAATCAGATCATGCACCGAGCGCACACCCGCGTCAGCGTCCTTTGCATCCACTACCAGGCTGATAGATACTTCCGACGACCCTTGGGCAATAGCAATCACATTGACGCCACGGTCACCTAATGCGCTGAAGATTTGTCCCGCTATTCCGGGCGTATTGCGCATCCCCGAGCCCACTATCGTGATGATGGTGACTTCCTCAGTCGCCCAAATTCGGTCGATATCCTTTCTATTCAACTCATTCGCAAAGGCTGATTCCAGAGAAGCAATCACACTATCGACTGTATCAATCGGCACTGCAAAGCAAATCGATTGCTCTGAAGATGCCTGAGTAATCAACGGAACGCTAGTACCTGTTGCAGCCACAGCTCCAAATGTGCGCGCTGCGACACCTGGAACACCTAACATCCCCCTCCCCTCCACTGTGATCAGGCTTTGCCCGCGTATGGTGGTAACTGCTTTGATCGTTTCATTCGAAATGCTGTTGTTCTTTTGACTCAAAGGATGATCGGCTACAACTCGTGTGCCAGGATGATTTGGGTTGAAGGTATTACAAACACGCAACCCAATCCCAGCCTCAATGATTGGGCGAATTGTCTTCGGATGAACCACTTTTGCCCCAAAATAGGCTAATTCCGCAATTTCCCGATACGAAAGATGTGAGATGGTATGTGCCCCAGGAACAGCACGAGGATCAGCGGTCATTACGCCATCCACATCCGTCCAAATCCAGACATCGTCAGCTGGCAAGTGTGCTCCCAAAATTGCGGCAGTGTAGTCACTCCCACCTCGTCCAAGAGTGATCGTAATCCCATCGGGCGTTGCGGCGATAAATCCCGTGATAACCGGGATTTT
>DATCYX010000295.1:0-4240 GCA_036526235.1 Anaerolineales bacterium
CCGCTATAACATCCGCTATGCAGCGAAAAAGGGGGTCACTGTTCGGGTGGGCAACTACGACGACCTGCTGACATTCTACCGCCTCATGCGAATCACAGGTCTCCGAGGTGGGTTCAGTCATCAAACGTTGAACTATTATCGGCATGAGTGGGAGACTTTCGCCAGATTAGGACAAATCAAGTTATTTGTCGCCTCATATCAAGGTAAAACTGTTGCAGCCAATATGTCTGCTGTATTTGGAGAGCATGGAGCATTTCTACACGGGGCTTCATCTGGAGAATTTGCCAACTTACAACCTAATTATCTGCTCATGTGGGAAGCAATGCTGTGGGCAAAGGATCAGAACTGTCATACGTTTGATCTTTGGGGGATCCCTGATGATGTGGGCCTGGCTGTATATCAAGGTAAAGGCTTGCCCAAAACGGACGCACTAGATGGTCTTTGGGGTGTGTACCGCTTCAAACGCGGATTTAGCCAGAACGTGTTGTTCTATGCAAGCACGTATGATTACATCTATTCAGCGCCTTTATATAAGCTAAGCGAGAATAAGTATGTCGGTATCTCAATCTTTAATCGGATATATACTTTGTTAGACACGCTAAAGAACATGAGATGATAGGAAATCAACTGGAACATCGCCTAAATACCCAAGAGACATCCGGCTATTGGATATGGGTGAACGAAGAGCCCGAGGATCCTGATTGGGATGCGTTTCTGGCGAAAACGCCAGGAGGTCACTATACGCAGAGCAGCCTGTGGGCGAAGATGAAAGCCCTGTCTGGCTGGAAGGCGACACGTCTCGTCGTGGCACGCGAGGATTCAATCATAGCGGGGGCGCAATTGTTAACACGCCCACTCCCCCTTTTTGGCAAGATCGGCTATGTACCCAAAGGCCCGCTCGTCGCGTCAGATGATATCCACTTGTCCCAACTGGTGATCAATGCACTGCACAGATTAGCAAAAGCGCATGGTGTGGAGTACCTCGCCGTGCAGCCCCCGAGCAAAGGACAGATTACCCACCTGTTACCTGGTTTGGGATTTCACGCCAATCCCAAAATGGGCACGGTTACCTCCACCATCCTGATCGATCTCACCTGTGATCCGAACACCTTATTGGCGCAGATGCGCGAAAGCACCCGCACGAACATCCGCCGCGCCCAGAGCCGTGGGATCACCATTCGGGAGGGTACAGAGAGCGATTTGGGAGCTTTTTACCACTTGGTGGCTGTAGCGAGCCAAAGGAAGGGATACTCTACCTACTCAAAAAAATTTCTTGCTGAATTCTGGCAAATTCTTGGCTCACATGGACATACCAAACTGTTTTTTGCGGAATATGCTGGTGAGGCCGTCTCCACACTCTTGGCTATCCACTTTGGAGATACATTGTTCACCCATGTAAGCGCCTGGGATGGTCGCCATCGGGAGCTCAAGCCAAATGAATTGTTGGAGTGGGAGACGATGATGTGGGCTAAAGCTCATGGCTATCGCTACTACGACTTTGAGGGGATTGACCCACAGGTTGCCAAGGTGATCCTGCAAGGGCAGCCCCTAGCTGACTCACATTTCCCTGTTGCAGACAGGATGGTGACGCGTTATAAGCTTGGATTTGGTGGTCGGGTGACACTCTTACCCGAAGTTTATGAATACATCTATAGCCCGTTACTGCGCAGTGTGTATTTTCAGCTATTGCCGAAGATCGAGCACTGGCCGGTAATAGCCAAAACGTGGAAAGCCGTAACGCGTGCCGTCCAGCCAAATGTGTAATTGATCGTTTGCCGGGAAGATTCCGGTTATTGAAATTGATGAGCAAATCCACACATCCAGGTCCTATGCAGAATAAATCCTCCTCTCGATACGACGTCAACATCGGACATGCTGATACTGCCATGGGGCGCTATCTTTTCGAGCACGAGTTGAGCTTTATCCAGCGAACCCTAAGCACTACAACCCAACCATATCGTATGCTGGAGGTTGGCTGTGGGAGTGGGCAGATTACCCTGGCGCTGCAGGATGCAGGTTTTCCTGTGATGGGGATGGATATCGATCTGGCAGCCCTCACGATATGCAAGCACCAATCCAGCACAACCCCGTTGGTCAGGGGGCAAGCGCCAGACCTGCCCTTCGCTGATAGCAGTATTGACTGTGTGATAGCGATAGAGTGCGTCGGGTTTTTCGCCCACCGACCATTCCTTGAGGAGAGTAAGCGGGTGCTGCGCGATGGCGGCCTGCTGATCTTCGACTCGGTGAACTCGCGCAGCTACAGGTTGGCAATGAGGCAGCTCGCAGGCCGCTCTGTAACGCGATTTCTGAAGCGCTTATTAGATCGTGTAGCAGGGATTGAAAAAGTTCGCCATATAAAAACTTCAGCAGGGGATTACCAGCTAAGTAGCCGAGAAGTGCTGCAAGCTACGAGCGAGTGTGGTTTCGATATCCTGGCGGTGAGTGGTTACAACTGGATCCCCTTCGATGTGCGCAGCGACAGCCCGCTGGTGCGTCCTGCAGCACGGGTCGAACAGATGCTGCGACTCGAACACCACTACCACCTCAGCCCCTGGTTCCTTGTGGCAGCCAGAAAGTTTTAACGGCAAATAAGCTTACGATAAAAATCGTCTATCCGTGATCATTACAGTTTTGATAACCAGCCATTTAAGCCCCGGTTTGATGCGGGGTTTTTTGTTTTTTGACCTAAATTGACGAGTTGTAATCCCGTAACAAAATAACCTTAGATTCGTTTTATTAATCGGAGATAGATGTAGATTTTTCCAAGGTCATTATCCCTTTATCTAGCACGCCCCTTTTATCTCCAAAATGGTAAGTCGAAAATCATATAGGCTTGCACAGTGGCGAGGTCTAAGGGGATAGTCTTAAGCAACGTATTCCATGACCGCCGGATTTCCTGGTTGACCTTGCAAGTTGTGCCGACCTGCCTTGTCTCTTGCACACAACCATAAGTGCCTGGCGGTCCATTGGGTTACCAAAGGCGGGGTGGTCATTCAAGCCTCTTCTTTTGTAGATGAAAGGAAAGGGCATTATGGAACATGTTCGAGTAGGAGTAATTGGCACAGGGCGCATGGGTCAAAGACACTGCCGCGTTTTCTCGAATTTGCGGAGAGTGCAATTGGTCGGCGTATATGATGCCAACCCAGTAGTGGGTTATAAGGTGGCTCAACAATACGATGCACCCTTTTTTGATAGCATCGACGAATTGCTAAAACAGGTGGACGCAGTCAGCCTGGCGACGCCCACCTTCTTCCACCATGAACAGGCCATGCTATGTATCTCAAAAGGGTTGCACGTCTTGGTGGAAAAGCCAATCACAAGAACCTTAGACCAGGCAGAAGCCTTAGTAAAGGCAGCCAAAGAAAGCGGTCTGGTTGTTCAGATAGGTCACATCGAGCGCTTCAACCCGGCGTATATTGAACTCAAGAATATTTTAGAGGAATACCAGCCTCTATCGATCACCTTGCAACGCCTGAGTCCATACCAGGGAAGCAACAAGGATGTGGACGTCGTGATGGATCTGATGATCCATGACGCCAACCTGATGCTGGATCTGCTGAAGAAAAATCCGACGAAAATGAGCGCTTATGGCTTGACAGCCTACAGCGGCACCATCGACCACGCCATTGCCCAATTGATTTTTGAAGGCGGGCCTATGCTAACGATGACATCCTCGCGCCTCACCGAGGAGAAGATCCGCAAAATCGATGTCACCTGCCGGGAAGCATATATCGAGTGCGATCTGCTCAACAAGAGCATATCTGTCCACCGCAGCACATTTGGAGAATACCTGAATTCCAACCGTAGAGGGGTGAAGTATCGCCAGGAGGGGATCATTGAACGGATCAACATCCCTTCGTTTGAGCCTCTCTTCCTGCAATTGCAGCACTTTGTGGATTGCATCCTGGAGGAGAAAACCCCCTATGTGACCGCCCAGGACGGATATGATGCCTTGAAGCTGACCTTATACATCCGAGACTGCATCTGCGAGCACTTAATCAACATGGACCGCAGAAAAACACCCCGCGTTGACACTCCCTCGATTATGATCGAGCCCTCGGTTAATGTGAGCTCGCCGAGACCCAATTAGTGCAGCATGCCATCAGACGAATCACAGAGCCTGGGAACCCAGGCTCTGTTTTTTTTACGCCATGGATTAATGACCAATAGATACGATGTCGCCTTCTTGATAGCAAGAATAGCCAGGCTGGTATTTCTCTTCATTAATAACCTGAGCCTG
>DATCYX010000296.1:0-3095 GCA_036526235.1 Anaerolineales bacterium
ATAGCGCCTCAGCTTCTGCCATAAACTCAGCTTTCAGCCTTCCCTGACTTTTCTTCATCGCTCACCTCTCTACCACTAATTTCCTTATTGTGCCATAGTTTTCCCCCAAAACTGAATTACGCCCTCCAATCGGGGGTTTTGATTTGACGGATTGGGAACTTTTTGGATATTATTGTCGTAATATAATAAGTGGTAGAATGAACGTCAAGGAGAATAAAAATGAAAAAGCGACTATTCTTTATTCTAATCCTGATCTTGCTGTTCGTGTTGGCTGTTCAGCCGGCAGCTGCGAAACAGCTCCTTGCAAGCTTCACCGGCACGGGGGGTAATGATCATTACGAAGGCACATCCAAGGATGATGTTATTCGTGGGTTGGGTGGCAACGATGACCTGAGCGGTGAAGGTGGCAACGATACCATCAATGGCGGCAATGGGAGCGACAGGTTGGACGGCGGCAGCGGTGCAGATTCCATCCGAGGCGGCAACGGAAAGGACATCATCAGTGGTGGTGGCAACAATGATGTTATCAATGGCGAGAACGGCAATGACATCATCAATGGCGATGGTGGAAACGATACTCTCAAAGGGGGTGCAGGTAATGATAAAATCCGTGGCGGCACCGGCAATGACTGGATCTACGGTGATGAAGGAAAAGATAACTTGATGGGCAATGAAGGCAACGACCGTATATACGGTGGCCCTGGCACGGACATTGTGAATGGCGGCCCTGGCTACGATATTTGCATTGTGGGCACCAAGGAGACTAAGGTGTTCGAATGCGAGATCGTTTATCGTTGGGCTAACCAGTAATTACTATGGTTGTAAGGTTTCGTTGAAAAATTCAACGATTCGACTTTGATACTCCCCCGGCGAGGCGGCGAAATTTGAACCGTGCGCCCCGCCGGGGACAATCCAAAGGGTTTTTGGCTTTCTGGCAGCATCGAATTGGGCCAGGGCGCGTCCGCTACCCGCTTCCCCCTCTCCATAAATTAAGAGCAATGGTCTTGGGCTGATCGATGGCAGATCGTCGATTGGGCTCACTTCCCAGGGATTTACACTGCTGAAAAACTGATAAGCCCCGGCGATGGTGTAAAGAAATGTCCGGTATAGAAGGTTTATTTGGCTTTCAGGCTCGACGAAATCCTCTCCCAGATTAAAGTACCCCCCTTCAGCGACCACTGCGGCGATATCGACCTGGCGAGCAGCAGTGCGCACAGCGGTAGCGGCGCCCATCGAAAATCCAAAAATTCCAATTTTCTTCACCTCTGGGCGGTTTCGGAGGAATGATAGTCCTGCCTCGGCGTCTAAGACCTCTTTTGCCCCTAATGTGACCACAGAGGCAGGACGGGCACAGGCACGGCTGTCGATCTGAAGTACGCCGAAACCCGCATGGATCAAGAATTCCACCGGTGGCAGATTCTCGCCCAACGCGCCGCCCATCCCGCCTAGGGCGAGGATGGCAGCCCCATTATCCCCTGGGTAGTACCAGGTGCGCAGGCTTAGGCCATCTGATGTGCTCAACCAGTGTTCTTCGGGAGAAGGCAGGCCTGGAATGCGTGGTGGGTTGGTCATGCAGGCAGGGTGTGTCAGGAAGTAGGCGTACACCCCGGCCAGACTGGTACTGATGATCAAATATAACAGGGCACAGGATAACGCTGTGAAGGCTGTCAGCTTTAGTATTCGCTTGTTTCGGGCCGTGTGGGGTCGGCTCTTTTCAAATGACATGCCAGTTCAGCGGTTTGCGTTTGTCCAACCGATGTAGCCCCGCGGCATGTGCCATATCCACTGCAGCCTGATATTCCTGCTGGGTGGTGCGGCGTTTAAGCTTGGGGAATCGCTGAGCATTGTATGCTGGGCGGTATTGCTCCATCAGGTTCAGGTACGTGTCGGTAGAGATTTGCTCTGCCAGGAATTGCACGACATTCTCGGTGCCAGCCAGGTTATGAGGGAGCACTAGGTGGCGAACCAATAAACCCCGGGTTGCGAGACCGTTCTGGTCCAGGTGCAAGTCACCTACCTGGCGGTGCATCTCGCGCACAGCAGCCTGATTGGCTTGGGGGTAATTGGGAATCTTGGAATAATAGCGAGCGATCTGCGCACTAGCGTATTTCATATCTGGCATGTAAATATCGACCACACCATCCAATAGCTTTAGCATTTCGACGGAATCATAGCCACCGGTGTTGTAGACGAGAGGGATACGCAACCCAGCCTGAGCAGCGATGAGCACCGCAGCCATGATTTGTGGTACAACATGGCTGGGTGAGACCAGATTGATATTGTGGCAACCCAGGGATTGTAATTCTAGCATGATGGCTGCCAGTTGCCCCGGTTCTATCTCTTCCCCTTTGTCGGTTTGGCTGATATCATGGTTCTGGCAGAATTGACAGCGCAGGTTGCAGCGCGTGAAGAAAATAGTTCCTGACCCACGCCAACCACGCAATGGATCTTCCTCACCTAGATGCGGACCATAGCTGCTGACCTTGGCGCGCTGGGCAGTTTTGCAGATGCCCACTTTCCCGACTAGGCGATCTATCCTACACTCCCAGGCGCATACGTTGCATTTGGAGAGCATATCATAAGCATACGAAACGCGCTGCGCCAGTTCATTGTTGTTCAGTAGTTTGACATAAGCCGGTTCGTACATCAATATGCCTGATTATTTTCTATTGAAATCTTATAGCTTCTGGCAAATTGCCTGGTTTCTGACTATAATTTTGATGCTGCCAGTTCCTTCAAGTATTTCACTGCTTTGGCTTCATATTATTTTACATGCATTTTAAACAGGCGAACGTTCTAATCGTTCTTTTCATTTTCGTAATCTCAACCTCTGCATGCGGAATGTTAGGGGCAAACAATGCATTAGAAGCATCCGCTATCGATGATGCCGATCCCCAATTTCAGGATTTTTATCGGCGCTTGGGCGGACATCAGATATTGGGACCGGTGATTTCACGCTTGTTTACGAACGGTCAAATCAGCTACCAATATACAGTGGCAGGGTTGATGGCTTATGATCCGCTGGCGTCTGAACATGAACGGTATTATCTGGCGCCGCTTGGCTTGGACCTTGGCATCCTTGAGGCAGTGGTCCA
>DATCYX010000297.1:0-3700 GCA_036526235.1 Anaerolineales bacterium
CTACCACAAGCTAGCCCAGGCTGGTTGCCGCAACCTCAAGGAATACAACGCCAAGCTGGTGGCGCGGGGTGAGAAGAAGCTGCCTTTCCTGGTGGTGTTCATCGACGAATTAGCCGACCTGATGATGCTTGCCCCAGATGAGACCGAGCGCACCATCACACGCCTGGCACAACTGGCCCGCGCCACGGGCATCCACCTGGTGATTGCCACCCAGCGGCCCTCGGTGGACGTTGTCACCGGGCTGATCAAAGCCAACTTCCCGGCGCGCGTTGCCTTCGCCGTGGCCTCCGGCGTGGATAGCCGCGTCATCCTCGACCAGCCAGGTGCTGAGCGCTTGCTGGGGCGCGGCGACATGCTCTTTCAAGCCCCCGATGCTGCCGCGCCGGTTCGCCTACAGGGGGTCTTCGTCTCAGATAGCGAAATCCAGCGTCTGGTGCAGTACTGGCAGAGCTTCGCTGGCGCAGTAACGCTCTCCCCCACTGCCGTTGGGGGCGTGGTGGATGCCGTGCCCTCGGGGCTGCCACTTAAGCAAATTCCCTTATGGGATGATTTCACTCCAGAGGAGGAGAAAGACCCCCTGCTGGACGAGGCCATCGACCTGACCCGCCGCCAGGGCCGCGCCTCCGTCTCTATGCTACAGCGCCGCTTGCGCATCGGTTACACGCGCGCCGCCCGCCTCATCGAGAGCATGGAGGCTAAAGGTATCGTTGGCCCGCCCGAAAGCGGCACAGGCGCGCGTGAAGTGCTGGACTACGGCCCAGCCGCGCCTCCGATTGATGAGCAGCGCGAATAGGTGCTGATAACGGATTTGGGGAACGGATTACACGGATCGTGCATTAAAGAGGTAATCACATGGGGTCCCAAAGCCAGCGTGTCGCAACACCGTATGATGAACTGACCTATAGGATCATTGGGTGTGCCATGGCGATACATCGCAAACTGGGACCCGGGTACCGTGAAAACACCTATCAAAGGGACCTGGAAGCGCACTTCACTGACACTGGGCTTGCTTTTGAGGGACAGAAACTACTCGAAGTATATGATAGCTCGAAGGGCGAGCAATTAATCGGTTACTATATCCCGGATTTTCTCGTCGAGAATACAGTCGTGGTGGAGATCAAGGCCTTGAGAGGACTGGATAACAGTCATCTCGCCCAGGTGATCGGTTACCTGGCCGTGACTGGCTGCCCAATTGGCCTGCTGATAAACTTCGGCACGCGCAGCTTGCAATACCGGCGTATTTTCCCTCCAAAGGATATCACCGAACACCGTGTTAATCAACAATGGTTGTTCGTGCCAGATTGGCTCAAAAACAATTAAACCATCAGGCAGGTAATCCGTTCAATCCGCTCCAAAAATCCGTTCACAGCCATCCGTTCCCATTGTCCGTCGCCAGCCATCCGTTCAATCCGTTCCCGCCATCCGTTTACAGTAATCCGTTATCACGATCTCGTAAATAATCCCTCGGGGAAGCGTAAAGATCACCTATAAACCTCACCCTGGAGTGACAAGTGTGCTTCCATCACCCTCCGGGCGCGAGCCCGGACAGCCTGCATGGTATCTCCATCCTTTTCACCAAGTTGCAGCTCAGATAGGGTGAGCGGCTCGGCGAAGCTCACCCGGGGCACGATCGGGTAACGCCGCCCCAAGACAAGCTGCTGGATCACCTGGATAAACTCCGCCAGCTTCTGCTTTTCCCACATCTTCTGGCGCAAGCGCACCAGTGGGTGCCGCCAGCACTCAGGAGCCAGCACGCCGCTCACCGCCGTGATCAACAGCCGCGTGCTGGGCGCTTTCTCCAGCATGAGCGCCAGACTGGACGACCAGGTCTGCGAGGACTGCCACGCGTCGGGGAAGAGGGATGGATCGGGGTCTACGAGACCGCTGGGGAAGATCAGCACCGCCCCACCCTGGCGTAGGTAGCGGATGGCATTGCGCAGCACCAGCATGCGCCCGTGGGCATTCTCAGCCGTATAGATCAGGTGCTCGTGGATGAAAGACAGATTGTGGAAGAACGGCACACCGCTGACCACGATCTTTAAGTCCTGGCGAGGCAGGCTGGCAGCGATTGCCAGACCGTCCACCGCACCTGGATGGTTGGAGGCGATCAGCAGCGGGCCCTCGGGGGGAATATGCTCAGCACCGCTCACCACCACATGATGGATGAAGCACTCCAGCAAGCGGCGCGCTGCTTCGCTGAAGCCATACTCCGCATTGTAGCGTTCGAAGCCCTCCACCAGCCTAGCAAAACGGTGGGCTGGCGCCCAAGCCAAAGGCCACAGAGCGCGCCGCAGCCATCCTTGCGGCAAACCCATGGCATTAAAGATCTCGTCAATGAGAGAGCCTCTTAGCTCCGCTACTCGGGAGACCTGTGCTCGCATGGCATCTCCTGCTGTTTACCCCGCCACTGCTACTTCTTGATTATTGTACACCACGATCTTTAAAATTCCCTCTTGACAATTCTATAAAACAATGTATAATTTGAACATGTTCAATATTAGTTCTAAAACTGTTCAAAACAACCAGGGCATATACCATGCAAAATGATGATCTAGAGACGAAAGAACGCCTGCTCAACGCCGCCATCGAGCTGCTCGGCGAGGAAAAACAAATTGGAAAAATCACCTCCCGCCCGATAGCGGAGCGCGCCGGGGTCAGCCTGGGCTCCATTAATTACCATTTCCAGAGCAAGGCGAACCTGCTCAACGAAGCCGTGGGCCGGATGACCTACGAGATCGCTGAAAGCTGGCTCGAGCCGGTGCAGGGCTTCGATGACGATCCGGTCGGGGCGCTGAAGATGTTGATCAAAGAAACTTCGCGGGTGATGGCGAGCTACGCCCACCTGGCCAAATTGAGCGTAGAAAATATCTTGATGCAGGGTAATTTCGATGTGCCCTTGATCATCATCCCCCTGCTCAGGGCTATTTATGCGAACCAAAAGAGCGAACAGGAATTGCGACTGATTGCCTTCCAGCTTATTATCCCCATGCAGGTTGCTATGCTACACGACCGGGCGTTCTTACGCTATTCCGGTTATGACTTGTACGACGATCTGCAGAGAGACCATTTGATTGAAAAACAGGTGGATAACCTGATCAATATTTGAAAGAGGACAAAAAAATGAAAACCGCTTTAATAATCTCCGCCATACTGACCGGGCTGCTGCTCTTCTCGACCCTGATTTGCGGCTTTTGGCTGCGCTACTCAGGTGAGGAAATTACCAAGAGCAGCCTGGACTTCCACATGATGATCGCCCTGGCGACCACCCTGGCGACCCTGACGACCGTCGTGCTGGCGGTGGTAAGGTCATAACCCCTGGGGATGTCAAACAGAAAAACAAAAACATGCTGGGCGGCGCCAGCGCCGCCCAGCATGTTTTTTGCTCACTTTCCCACACAGTTTAAGGGTGGGGGAACATAACCTTCCTCAGCCTGATAGATTAGACCAAGGACAGTGAAAACCCACTATTGTTCAACCTCATCATGGCTATGCTCGCCGGGGGTAAGCTGGAAGTTCCCCTTGCCTCGCTCACCATTGATGGACCAGGTGTTCATAGCGTATTGCAGTGTGGCATAAGCCACCGCGTCCGAGTTGACGTCAAAGGCCTCCAGATTGATGTTATCGTAGGTATCGCAGGCCAGGTGGTAGCAGGGGTCGTACTGGTCTCCCGCCGTGCCGCCCCATATAGCAGCTTCTTCAG
>DATCYX010000298.1:0-3062 GCA_036526235.1 Anaerolineales bacterium
GACAGGGGGGTGAATGCCTGTCTAGCGGGAACATGTCCCCTATACGGTTATCTGCCAGCTGCGTAAATCCACCGCGGACGATTCTGGCTCTCGGCAGATCGTTTTCCTTTTGAAGCATCACAGATAGAGACGCGCCGCTGGTGGGCAATGAAAACTGGCTTGTGTTGCCTTCAGGGTCAGAGACCGCGGCGGTCAGATGAGGGCCTGTAAATGAAGACCCTTTTGAAAAAGCAAAAACTCCAGAACTGTCAGCCGTCGCCTGTCCCTCGTAGATGGCACCTTCATCGCTATTATCAGAGAAAATCTCGATTGTGCAATTGGAGCAGGCCAAGCCGGCCAGGCTGCCAGCCTGCAAGTCAAAATCGAGGATTAGCGGAGCATCCAACCTGACATTAGAGCTAAAGTCTGAGCCAATGCCTTGCCCACCGTTATCGTAAATGCTGTTCTGGGTGATGGTATTGCGAGGGGTATCACCCCAGAACATGATTCCCGCTCCATCATTGTGAGCGATAATATTGCCCGGGCCGATCATGTTGTTGCCGGTGCGGTCGATAAGCACGCCAGCCTGGCGGTTGCCCAGCGAAATCGTTCCGCTGGCATCCGTACCAATAATGTTGTCTGTGACCCTATTCCTTCCTTCGGCCACACAGCATAAGTACACCCCGGTATCGTTGCCGCCGATCAGGTTGCCTGTGATCAGGTTATCGTTGGCACCGTTCGAGTGGATTCCATCGCGTGGATGCCCCCATGTCGCTGTAGCCTCCAGGTCGATGCCAATATAGTTGCCCTGAATGACATTAAAAGAAGTGCCTTCGCCCCAAAGCCCGATACCAAAGTTGCCATTGCCAACAAGCAGGTTGCCTTGACCCAAAGGGTCTGCACCGGTGCTCCTTTCGCCGCCGATGATATTGTGCTGTGCGCCGCTATGCAAGGCAATCCCCGCATCGGAAAAGCTTACGAGTTGCAAACCGCGGATGGTATTATTATTGGATGAGATCGAAAGGCCGTGTATGGGGTCTGGGGTGGTCATCTTGCTTCCATCCAAGATCACCCCGGAGTCGCTGGCGTCTATTGTCAGGGTCCCTTGGGTGAGTTCTGGCAAGCCACTGGTAAGATAGATGGTTACCGGGCTGCCTGGCGGGAAGACATTAGTATCGAATGTGATCATGTCGTGCTGCTCAGCATCCTGCAAAGCCTGGCGCAGGCTGCCCGGTCCACTATCTGCGGCACTAGTGACAAGGATAGTCTTTCCTTGCGGGACGGACGTCGCCGCAGGTGTGGGCGGAGGTGTCGTGGGCTTTGATGTGGGGGGAATCGATGTAGGTGTTAAGGGTGTAGCAGTGGGGGGAGGACTCTTTCCGCAGCCACCCATCATCATAGCGGCGAAAATAGCAGCAAACAGGAACCGCGCGGTATATTTTTTCATCGCTAACCTCAACTTCAAGTGTTTCAACAGTCAACATTAGCGGAAAAACAAGCGTTATTGCAATTTATTATTACATAATATTGTAAAAACGCGCCTATGTATTTTGCAATGAACACTTTCTCTGCTGGCGCTGCTCAACACAGCGCCATTCGCATCCAGCCTGGTCCACGCAAATCGTCTTGTATTTCACCGTCTTACTTTTGAATAAAATCGCTCACCTCGCCCTAACATCACACCAAGTAGAAGGGCGGCGCCCATGGCGAGATACCAATTGATTTGCGCCCCAGATTCAAAAGAATGCTTTTCCAAGGCTGTGATACGCGCATCCATATCCGCCAGTTGTTGACCCTGGCTGAGATTCTCGGCTTGCAAAGCGATGATTTGTGCGTCCTTCTCTTGCAGGAGTTGATACAGACCTTGGATGGAAGCTAGAGCTACACCATCTGCATCGACTGTGCTGATGTAGCGCTCATCTTGGCCCAGATCAAAGACAGCGTAGAAATCCTGAGCCATAGGGCCCATATGGCGCACGGATTCAGCCTGCCCGCTATACCGCCAGGTGCTGATGGGCAAGCCCTTCACCGCTTCCAGGACTTGCCGGACGTCAACATATTGAATAGAACTCTTGGCGTTACGGTCGCTTAGCGACTCCCAAGCGCCACTGCCCGCTCCAAGGCGGACGCCTGCCATGGGCGCGCCGCTTTCATCTACGGCGGTAACAAAGCGCACCCCACCCGTAGCCCGGGCAGCGAACTCATTGGCTGAGGAGGACGAAAAAGGATAATCACTGGAATCGGCAAATACAAATGTCCCAGGGTGATCGGGCTCGACGCGGGCGCGGTTTCCAGCCGCCAGGCTGTATTCTCCAAGAGCGTAATTTGCAAGCCCACCGGGTACAACCGAAAACGCACCAGCAGCTATGTTTTCGTAGCCGCCTCCTACCGTCGCATAACGTGCAACTTCAGGGTCGCTATTCGCGATTCCCGCCTGATTGCCACGACCACCAGACACGAGGCTGTAATCACCCGTTGCGCTATTAGCTAGACCACCGCCAATCGCGGACTGATACCCAATCGCGCGATTTCCCGAGCCACCACCGATAGTTGATCCTATGCCCAGAGCTTTATTGCGCGTACCCCCAGCGATTGCGCTGTTGCCACCTCCGGCTTCATTATAAGTGCCTCCACCAATGGAAGCGTAAGCGCTTTCCGCCAAGTTATGGGTTCCGCCGCCTACCGTAGCATAACGCCCGTTGCCAATATTACCCGAGCCTCCTCCAATCGTAGCCCATGAGCCGCTGGTTTTGTTTAATTCTCCGCCACTGATCGTAGTATAGCTCTGGTCAGCGATATTTCCATAGCCTCCGCCAATTACCGCGCTATCTCGGCTGGCCGTGTTATTTGCCCCACCCCCGATAAACGCCCGGATGCCGCTGGCATCGTTGCTGAAACCACCCCCTACTGCAGAGAGGTTGCCGGCTAGATTTCCTTTCCCGCCACCAACAACTCCATAATCCAGGAGCACTATATTAGGGAATGAAGTCCCTCCACCACCGCTGATAGTAGCTCCTATAACATCGGAAGGCACATGGTTGCCTTTGAACCCATTAACAACACTGCATGGGGCGCCCGTTTGG
>DATCYX010000299.1:0-8388 GCA_036526235.1 Anaerolineales bacterium
GTGTCTCTCGCTCATGATCCTTCTCCTGTTGATTTAGTGTACATCATCGCGACATTTTTTGTGTCCACTAAATCGGGGGAAGATCAATTATGAAACACTCAGGGTTGGGCAAGTATCCCTTATCTATAAACCCTGCTATAATTGCGCCAGGTTTTTTAGTTATGGGACTGCTGAAAAGCGCGCTGGCTCAACTCGAGATCCGTTTGCAGACATTGATTGAAGGGAGCGCAGCGCGAATTTTTACCTCTGATGATCTTCAGCACGAACTGGCTGGCCGTCTGATTGAAGCAATGCAAGCCGGAGTCAAACAGCAGGCGGGCGGTGAGATGATCGCGCCGAATTTGTACACGCTGACAGTCCATCCCTCCCAAGTTGAAGTTGTCCTTAGGGATTCTACCTTGCTTGAGCAGCTGGCCCAGACTTTGCAGGAATCCGCTGGAGAGACTGGGCTAAATTTCCTCAGCCCTCCTGTGTTCCGAATCGAAGAAGACGAAGAAGTTCCCCCCCGGCAATTCCGGGTGGTAGCCCAGATTAGCATTGAGAATCTGGCTGAGACCAGTGACATGATCGTTGACGCTGCTCCCGACGCTCCACTAGTGCCAGTGAACGCCTTCCTGATTGTCAATGGAGTCCAAATCTTCCCACTGGCTCAGACGACCATTAATATTGGGCGGCGCAGGGATAACCAGCTTGTCATCGATGACAAGCGCATCTCCCGCGTCCACGCGCAACTGCGCGCCATAAAAGGCCGTTACGTTATTTTCGACCTAGACTCCAAGGGTGGCACTTTCGTGAACGATCAGCGAATCCACCAGAGCATCCTGTATCCAGGAGATGTTATTTCCCTAGCTGGCGTGCCACTTGTCTTCGGACAAGATGAGTCGCGGCTCGGAGAAACGCAAAAACTCACGCTTGAATGAGCGCCACAATCCTCCTCATCTTACGCGTACTTTTAGCCGCCAGCTTATACGCCTTTATCGGTCTGGCGCTCTATCTCATCTGGCGAGATCTGCAACAACAGACCTTACCCAGCGCATCACGCCTGCCTCCAACCCTCACGTTAGTACATATCACCGATGAGGAGCCTGTCCCTCTGAGCTTCACGACCCAAGAAATCGTTATCGGTCGCGATCCATCCTGTGATTTTCAACTAGAAGACAGCACTGTGTCCGCGCAGCACAGCCGTCTAACCTTTCGCCGTGGTCATTGGTGGATTGAAGACCTACGCTCCACAAATGGGACAAGCCTGAATCAAGAGCCCGTCACCACACCCATGGTGATCGCCAGCGGCGATGAGCTACGCTGTGGACAAATAACACTCATGGTCACGATTGGAGAGTCCTCATGAACCCACCCACCCTGGCAGTTATCGGTGGGTCGGGCCTGTATGCGATGCCCGGCCTGAAAGACACACAAGAGTTAGATCTGACCACGCCTTACGGTAAAACCAGCGCTCCGATCATCTTGGGAACCCTGGAAGGTCAGCGGATCGCCTTTCTGGCGCGACATGGGATTGGACATCATATCTCGCCCTCAGAAGTCCCCTACCAAGCCAATATCTACGCCCTGAAAACCCTGGGGGTTGAGCGCATCACCAGTATCAGCGCCTGCGGCTCTCTACGCGATGATTACGCTCCGGGTGAGATCGTGGTGCCCGATCAGGTGTTTGATTTCACACGCGGCAGAGCGCGCAGTTTCTTCGGGGAGGGTTTGGTGGCGCACATCAGCGTCGCTGACCCAATCTGCCCAGATTTCTCCCAACAGGTATATGAGGCCGTCGTAGCTGCTGGGGGTAAGGTACACCAGGGCGGGGCATTTATCACCATCGAAGGACCGCGATTCTCAACCAGGGCCGAATCGCATACCTACCGCTCTTGGGGTATGTCAATCATTGGCATGACCACCTCACCTGAGGTCTTTCTCGCCCGCGAAGCTGAAATCTGCTATGCAGTGATGGCGCATGTCACAGACTACGACGTCTGGCACACCAGCGAGGAACCTGTTACCGTGGAGATGGTCATCGAAATCCTGCACCGCAACACGCAGCTTGCCCATGAGGCTGTGCGTATTCTGGCTCGTGAGCTGACGCCTGAACGCTCATGCAGCTGCCCAGATGCCCTGGCGTCTGCGTTAATTACCCAGCCAGACAAGATTCCTGCCGAGACACGCCAGAAGCTGGCCATCTTTGTCGACAAATACCTGGAGAGATCAGGGGATAAGGGATAAGGGTTGCCCCCTTATCCCCTACCTCCTCTCTCTTCCCCCCTCAACCTTGCTATCCCTTCAAAATCCCCCCTCAACCAACCGTACCGAAAGAGGCCTGATTGTCCTGGCTGTAGTGTTTGTGCTGCTCTTTAGCGCCTCGCTGACCCTAGCTCCCGCGGCTCGGGCGCGCTCCTGGCAGGTGGATTACCCCTGGGAGCACTGGCTGGGTGTGCTCATTTGGGCAGGTTGCATCATAGCGGCACACCTGGAGATCAACCGCAGGCTGCCAGAACGCGACCCCCTTCTTCTGCCACTAGCTGCATTATTGAGCGGCTGGGGATTGATGACAATCTGGCGACTAGTCCCCGCAGTTGGTCTGCGCCAGAGCTTGTGGTTACTGGTATCCGGCGCGGTATTTACGCTTGGACTGCGCCTGCCCAGAGACCTGGGATTCATGCGGCGATATAAATACGTTTGGCTAACCGGTGGGCTGCTGCTTACAGCCCTGACTCTTATCCTGGGCACAAACCCGCTGGGATACGGCCCGCGTTTATGGTTGGGCTGCTGCGGGCTATACTTTCAACCCTCTGAGCCGCTCAAACTGCTGCTGATCACCTACCTGGCAGCCTACCTGGCAGAGATGGATCCGTTCAATCTGCCCGAAAAGCAGCGTTTCATGCTGCCCTGGCTGGCGCCCACTCTGCTGATGGCAGGATTAGCGTTATCCCTACTTTTAGTCCAGCGCGATTTGGGAACATCATCAATATTTATCTACCTCTACGTCGCAGTGGTATTCATCGCCACGGGTAACCGCCGCATAGTGTTGTATGGCGGCCTCACGCTGCTGGTGGCCGGCATAACGGGTTACGCCCTATTCGATGTGGTGCGCCTGCGCGTTGACGCCTGGATTAACCCCTGGCTCGACCCAAGCGGGCGGTCATATCAAATTGTTCAATCTTTGCTGGCGGTATCAAATGGTGGTTTATTCGGGCGCGGACCGGGCTTGGGATATCCCACTCTGGTGCCCATATCGCATTCGGACTTCATCTTCGCTGCAATTGCCGAGGAAAACGGCCTCATGGGAGCGCTGGTCTTGTTACTCCTGCTGGCATTATTCGCCCTGCGCGGTCTGCGCATTGCATTGAGAGCTCCAGATACTTTTCGGCGTTATCTGGCGGCTGGATTAACCGCTCACCTAGTGGGGCAAAGCATATTGATTATCGGCGGTAACATGCGTTTATTGCCGTTGACCGGAGTCACACTCCCGTTCATATCCTACGGCGGATCTTCGCTGTTAACGTCTTTTATTTCACTGCTCTTTCTGGAGCTGATCGGCAGTGGGGAGGAAGATCATGAGCCTGCACCGCTTCCCCAGGCGCGTCCATATCGCTGGATGGGAGCCTTTCTATTGGTTGGATTGGGGACCCTGGCTCTTGCAGGCGGTTGGTTGGCTTTTATCCGTAGCCCCGCTTTGCTTGCCCGCAATGATAACGCGCGCCGTTTCATCGCCGATCGCTATGTGCAACGCGGTGCTCTTCTAGACCGTCGTAATACCCCGCTGGTAGCGACATATGGGGAGCCAGGCACGTATTCTCGCTCGGTGGTATACCCGCTTCTCAGCTCTGTGATAGGCTACTCGAATCCGATCTACGGGCAATCGGGGTTAGAAGCCAGCCTCAATGATTACCTGCGCGGTCTGCGCGGCAACCCTGGACTTACCACCTGGTGGAACTATCTGCTCTATGGGCAACATCCGCCTGGGCTCGACGTACGCCTGAGCCTGGATCTCCACATCCAGCGAGCTGCCGACGAAAATTTGGGCGAGCATATTGGCGCGATTGTCCTGCTGAATAGCCTGAGTGGCGAAATCCTGGCGATGGCAACTCATCCAACCTTTGACGCAAATGTGCTAGACGACACCTGGGAAAATCTGGTTGACGACCAACGCGCCCCACTGCTGAATCGCGCTACGCAAGGGTCGTACCCTGTCGGCGTCCTGGAAAATGTGCTCATCCCCCAGGCTGTGGAACTTGCAGGGCTGGATATCGGCTCAGCCATCTATCTACCGGCTGCTGCCTCACCCTTGCCAGGGGAGTCCCTTGCGCTCAGCCCGCTACAGGTGGCGCTCACCGCCGCGGCGGTTAACAACGGCGGCAAATTGCCCATCCCCAACTTGGTGATGGCGGTCAATACACCGGCAGCAGGATGGGTCGTTCTCCAATCACATGAAAAAAGCACATCCATTTTTAGCTCCGAGGAGTCCATAACTAAAGCGCAAGCACTGGCGGTAGAATCTCAGCCTGTTTGGCAGATAACCACTTCCGCAGCCGATGATGCCGGGCAATTCGTATCCTGGTTTGTGGGTGGCACACTGCCCGAATGGAGTGGTGCACCACTGGCTATAGCGGTTGTACTAGAAGAGAACAATCCACAGCTAGCAGAAGAAATAGGTAGAAACGTGCTTCAACAAGCCATGATGCCTTGACGGATTATTCACCCCCACCTGCGCTTGGACGATGGCTCCGCTTTTAAACCCACCTTTAGACATTAACGCACAAGCCTAAGATACTTCCTCTTACCTACCTGTAAAACCCCAGGCTGTGTGAGGGGCTGATTGGGATCCGTCAAAATTTCGCCATCCAAGCGCACCCCCTGTTGATCTATCATGCGGCGCCCATCACTTTTGCTGCTTACCAGATTGCCTGCAACCAGCACGTCCAAGACCGTCTGACCATCCTGCAGGCTAAACTCAGGCATATACGTTGGAAGGTTGCCGCGCTGAAAAACGCGCACGAAGGCTTCTTGGGCGCGCTCGGCGGCCTGCTCACTTTGAAAGATGGAAACAATTTCGTGGGCGAGCTTCATCTTTATATCGCGCGGGTGAAGCTGACCTGATGCCATGCCCGATTCTATCTCCTCAATTTCGGGCGGAGTCCGGCGCGTCACCAGGCGGAAGTACAGGCCCATGGCTTTATCTGGCACGCTCATCACTTTTCCATACATATCCTCAGGTGTGGAGAGCAGGGGGATATGGTTTCCCAATGACTTGCTCATTTTGACCTCACCATCCGTGCCTGGAAGTATGCCTAGTATGATGGCAATATTGGGTTTCTCATCCAGATAACTCATCACCTTACGAGCTGCCGTGACGATATTGAACAACTGGTCTGTGCCCCCCACCTGCACATCTGTGCGCAAGGCATAGGCATCGTACCCTTGCATGATAGAGTAGAATGTTTCATGCAGATAAATGGGATCGCCCTTATCCCAGCGCAGGCGAAAATTCTCCCGCGTGAGAAATTGTTGCAGGGTGAAGTTCGAGGCCAATTTAATTAACTCGGCAAAAGTCAGCTGCGAAAGCCAGGTAGCGTTGTAGCGGATCAAAGTCTTTTGCTTGTCCAGTATTTTATACGCCTGCTCGGCGTAGGTGCGGGCGTTCTCCTCCACCTGCTCGGGTGTCAATATGGGGCGCAACTTGTCTTTATCGGAGGGATCTCCGATGAGCGAGGTGTAATTGCCGACCAGAAATGTGACTTCGTGCCCGAGCTCTTGAAACTGGCGCAATTTGCGCATGGGCACCATATGACCAAGATGCAAATCACTCGTCCTTGGGTCAAAACCACAATAGACGCGCAACGACCGACCCTCAGCTTTGGCTTCGACCAGCCGCTGGCGCAGTTCGGTAGCCATAGCTTGCTTTAATTCTTCATCGCCATATTCAGTGCCTTGCATCAGAAGCTGGACTTGATCATCAATTGTCATCTCTGGCATATTTCTTAAGCCCTCCAAACTATCTTGGATATCTTCACTAGGTTCCTAAGCTACAGTGCCTGTTATCGCTAAATAACAGGAGTTTCGCAATTGCAAGGGTGGTCGGGCTTCACCCGCCGCAACCCGCCTTCTGCCTTTTTCAAGCAGGAAAGTCATCAACAATAAACCGCGCCCTCTGCGGTGAGGGCGCGGGAACTCACCACAAAAGTCACTCATGGGCGAATATAATAAATTTCTTCACCCTCACGCTCCATGATTTGTAGCCCACTCATAAGGACGATCTGGCGCAATATCTCTTCACCTTTCTCAAAGCCCATCCTGCCTTTCAATTCACCCTGAAGATGTACCTCTCCCAATGTGCGGAAGGAAAAGTATACCTGTTCGCCAAAAACCTGGACTTTTTTTCCAAAACGGGAAGGGAGCACTCGCACCTGGTGGACTTCGGGCCAGGAAAGGTTAACATTGCGCAAGCCATTGTCAAACTTCACTCCATCGTCACCCAGATGAATCACCGTTCGGCGGTCCATCCAGTTGCCCAGGGAAATACCCATTGCTACGAGCAACAGGGTAATTGCCAAAAAAGGCACGGCAACAAAAACCGATTGCCCAGATAAGCGCAGAATAATCCAGGCGGCACTCACAACCAGCGTTGAACCCCAGGCGATCCACTCCCCCCGTCGCGGGATCAATTCTGGATGATACTCACGGTCAGGTGTAATCACGACAAGTAATTATAACAGCAGGCCTTTCGAGTGTATACAAAAAATGCCAGGCGCTTATTGACAGCATCATAGCATCCCGTGCTATAATTCCGAGAGTTACGGAAAGCCCTATGCATGCACCCGTACTCGTCCTAAATGCCAACTTTGAGCCACTCAACGTCTGCACAACGCGTCGCGCGATTGGCTTGATATTGAGTGGTAAGGCGGATCTGGTGTTGAACGGTCGTGGGGTAATCAAGACAGTATCAACTGCCTACCCGCGACCATCAATTATCCGGCTGGAGAGGATGGTCAAACGGCCTCGGCCGCGCATCCGCTTGACAAAGCGCGAAATCCTGCGCAGGGACGATTTCACTTGCCAGTATTGCGGGCAAAACTCTCCTCACCTAACCGTAGATCATATTGTGCCTCGACGTTTGGGAGGTCTGCACTCATGGGATAATCTGGTAGCTGCCTGCCCACCCTGCAATCATCGCAAAGGGGGGCGCACGCTTGAGCAAGCTCAAATGCACTTACTACGCATACCAAGCGAACCTTCGTCCTCCGCACAATACTTGTTTGCACGCCACCTGAATGAGAATATCGAGTGGGTTCCCTTCGTCAACGACTGGTAGGAAAAAAGCACCGAAACGAATCAAAAATGGGGTTTTTTAGAAACCCCATTTTTTGTTTAACGCCGATGTATATTAAAATTCCAAGGTCATAAAGTCTTCAGCCAGGGCCACTGGCCCGTTGAACATCTTCTTTGCGTCGGGGACAAGCTTTCCGGGGTCATTTTTCCCCGTCGGGTAATGGATCAAATACAGCGCTCCGGCCTCCGCCCTCTGGGCGATCTCCCCAGCTTGCTCCGCAGAGGTGTGTCCTAAAGTAGCCCCTGAACACTCGTGTATGAGCACATCTGCACCAGAACCAAGCCGCACCACCTCCCGACAAGGCTCTGTATCGCATGAATACGCCATGGTTTTACCCGTCTCTAAAAATTCCACTCGCAATCCAATATTTGGTATCAGATGGTGCACCGGAGAGGCAAAAATGCGGAACTCATCGCAATCAATAACTGGTGTCATCTCTGCCTCAGGCAGGCGGTGGAAAGAGATCGGGAAGAAATGCGGCCAGGTCGCCCAGTCGTAAAACTCCATCATCTTCTCCACGCGGTCCAGCGTATAGCCCAAGCCGTAAATATTCAATGGGCGTTTTCGCCCTTGAAGCCAGGTGCACATCAGTAATAGAGGCACACCCGAGACATGATCCGGGTGAAAATGGGTAAGAATGATATCTGTCAGATTATCAAATTCCAACCCAGCTTTGGGCAGTCTAACCATCGGATTACTGACACAATCAATCAGCACCGTTCGTTCACGACCGGACAGGACCATATGGGTATTTTCGTGTTTCTCGTCTGGTATGGCGTTTGATGAACCCAGGATGATCAACTTTGCCACAGCAAATACCCTCCGCAATTCTTCAGGCTGAGGTCAGCCCCCGAACATCCAAATTGCTAGACGTGGAGTAACTAACACTTCAAGGATCGCCGCTCCCAGAAGAAGGGGTATCACTAGACCCAGCATGATTTTAGCCCAATCTGCCAGTGAACGCAACCATGCCTCGCCGATAGTCTCGCCCTGAGAAGGCGCTGCCAGGGTAGCTCCCAGGCGCAAAATGGATGCTCCAGCCAGGATAATGGCGGGGA
>DATCYX010000300.1:0-2222 GCA_036526235.1 Anaerolineales bacterium
ACCCAGGGGGTATCAGCAACCTCCCAGGTGACCCCCTCGCCGGTTGAAACGTCGACGAGTATTCAGGAAACAACATCGGGCTTCACTGAGGTTGTGACTGCTACCGCGGTCGTATCTGCTACAGCGACACTTATCCCCTTGCCTGAAATAACATTACAATTTCCTACTGCAGGCGCAAATCCAGAGTCAGCCAATGCAGGGACAAACACAATATCAGAAAGTACCTCGGCAGAGCGAGATCAACAATTGTTGGTTAGGCTTGGGCGAGCAACCATTTTGGTATTGATTGTATTGGTGTGGGCAGTGCTGGCTGGATGGTTCTATATTTCGGCCCGTAGGATGGAATGAAATATTTTGGAATGCTAATCCGCAAATAAGGGTTTGAACTTATCTCCGTAACTTGTTTTGCCGGCTTTCAATACTCTCAAGCAGCGAGGTGAAAGATTTAGCGAAGGCTTCAACCCCTTCGTCCTCTAATTCCTTAGTGACCTGTTCCATCGAGATTCCCAGATTTTCTAACTTTTCCAATACCAATCGCGCTTCATCAATGTCTTCGCTGATTGTTTGCCGGACCTCACCATGGTCAAGGAATGCTTCCAGAGTATTTTGTGGCACGGTGTTAACTGCGTGAGGGCCAATCAACTCCTGGACATATAGAATATCAGAATAAGCTGGATTTTTTGTGCTGGTTGAGGCCCAGAGAGGGCGTTGTACGCACGCCCCTTGTGATTGCAGAGCGATAAATCGCTGGCTCCCAAATAGTTCCTGAAATAGGCTATATGCCAGCTTAGCATTAGCAACTGCAGCCTTGCCTTTTAGAGACGCCGCCAATTCCGCGTGAGGACCGTTTTCTAACAGGATACTATCGAGGTGTTTATCCACTTTGCTGTCTACCCGGGAGACGAAGAACGAGGCAACCGAGGCGACATGGTTTATCGATTTACCGGCTGCTAGGCGTTGCTCAAGTCCTTTTAGATAAGCATCAACCACCTGGTGATAACGAGTAAGGGAGAAGATTAAAGTTACATTGACATTGATGCCACTAGCAATTGAGGCTGTGATTGCTGGCAATCCTTCCACGGTAGCAGGGATTTTGATCATCAAGTTCGGTCGATCTACCTGCAACCATAATCTGTGTGCCTCTTCGATAGTCTCCATGGTTTGGCTTGCCAAGGTTGGGTTTACTTCAAGGCTGACATAGCCGTCTCCACCTTCTGTATCATCATATACCGACCGAAGCAAATCAGCAGCTGCCTGAATATCCTCAATCGCCAAAGCCTCATACACAGCCAATGGGGTCTTACCAGCCTTGCTAAGCCTCTCCAGGTCAGAGTCGTATTCCCCCAATTGATCTGGCTTTAACTCCTGACCACTCAAGATAGCTTTTTCAAATATGGTGGGGTTGGACGTCATTCCACGGACACCCAGATCGATCAAAGCCTGCATTTCACCCGAGGTTATGAAGGCTCGGCGGATATAATCCAACCAGATCGCTTGTCCAAGTGCTGCAAGTTCATGTAGTTTGGTCATTAGGCCTCCAATTACTAATTGAGGAAATTCAAATTTAGGCATTTTTTGCGGCAATTTTGTCATCGCCAAATACCCACCTTTTACCGGTGAATACTAATGATAATCGATTTTCCGATCGAGTTCAGACTGAGAGGAATCCTTGCTATAATCTAATTTATGGATGTTTCATTCCCGCCGCCTAATTTTCATGAAGTACCTTCAAACGTTAGTGGGATTGAGGTATACGCCCCAATTCCGGAGCAGACGAGCCCCCAACAAGCTGTTGTCGAATTTACTTGCCCTCAGTGTGGGGCTACAACTGCCTATAGTGTGGAAGATGGTGGTTTAAAATGCTCCCATTGTGGGTATTATTCGCCGCCTGAGAGAAAGACAACTGGCGCGCAGGCGAGTGAGCTTGAATTTACGGTTGAGACAATGCAAGACATGGAGCATGGTTGGGGAGAGGCTCGCAAGGATATGGAGTGCATGACATGTGGGGCAATCACATCGATATCTGAGCAGTCGTTGACACACACATGTCCATTCTGTGGTTCGAATCATGTCATTCAAAAAACAGCCTCACAAGACGTACTTCGCCCGCGTTACTTGATACCATTCCAAATCGAAGCTCAAAAATGCCTTTCTATTGCCCAGGAATGGATGGGCAGCAGTTGGATGACACCCAAATCACTGAAAAGGGTTGCGGACCAAGC
>DATCYX010000301.1:0-6364 GCA_036526235.1 Anaerolineales bacterium
CAGGTTCCATCGCCGTAACTGGCGAAGATATTGGATAATGATTAACTATTGATATAGTTCGGAGATCGTTTTTCCAGAAAAGCAGCAACACCTTCTTTATGTTCATCACTTCGTCCGGCGATATCTTGTATATGAGCTTCATAGTCCAGCACCTGCTCCAGGTTGCTCAACACAGCCTTATTGAATGCTCTTTTGGTCAGACCAAAGGAACCCACAGGACCTTGAGCAAAAGATGAAGCCAATTCGAAGGACTTTTGGATGAGTTCTTTAGCTGGCACCACGCGGTTAACAAGTCCTAGCGCTAAGGCCTCTTCTGCATTTATGGGCGCATTGGTGAAGGCGTATTCCGTTGCTCGCCCCAAGCCAATCGTCGCAGGCAGCAACAATGAGACTGCCGAGTCAGGGCCCAAGCCGATACCCAGAAACCCAACCACGAAGCGAGCAGTATCAGCCGCGATGCGAAGGTCGCATGCCAGAGCGATCCCCATAGCGGCACCGGAAACAGCCCCATTGAGAGCTGCCAGGACAGGTTTCTCCAATTGGCGTATTTGCAGGATCAACGGATTGTAGGTTCGCATTAGGTGATAACGGAAGGATGTGTCCTCGGCTTCCTTCACCTCGGTCACATCCTGCCCGGCGCTGAATACCTTTCCGCTGCCGGTTAGCAAAACACATCGCACCTGGGCGTCGCGGCGGGCCTGCTTGAGGGCATCTTGGAGGGCCTTAATCATCTCCAGATTGAAGGCGTTAACCTTTGGCCGGTTGAGCGTTATCACCAATAGGTTGTTTTTCTGTTCGGTTAGCACATATTCAGACATAGTACCTCCAATCCAGGCGATTGACACGAGTTTAGCACAATTTATCCCAACCTGAAAGAAAAAATTGAGGGATGTGGGTGGTTGTTCCCGCATCCCTCAATTTATGTGATTAATCTGTACTGGTTTAAAGCAAGTCTTCGTTATCCAGGTCGTCATCCATATCATCCCCCAGATCGTCCTCGTACCCCAGCTCTAATTGAACCTCATCGTTGGTCAGGCGAACCCATAGTTCCAGCAACTGGCCATCTTCGAGCTCCATGTGTCGGGCGGCGACAATCGGGGTAGTCTGCGTCAACCCATCTGAGGAGCGATATTCTAGCAGAATGGTCTGCTGGTTGTGCCAGGCGCGATAACAACGTTCCACCAGGGCTGGGCCATTGAACGTGCGCAGGCGGGTGACAGCGATATTGCCCAGCTTTGGACCTTCATTTAAACCGAGTACCCATCCATCGGCAACAGTTTCAAATGTCGGCGGAGGGCCCTCAATGATGGTGATTTTTTCATCCATAGATTTGCCTCTAATCTGTCGAATCATACCACAATTTAGTTTTAATAATGCTTACGCAATTGTACAAAATAGAGATGTGTGAAGGATCACTTCTTTCCCTCGCCAACTGCGTAGCTTGTGTATATAATCAAGGCGGAGACGTCAAGATGAACAAATTAGTAATATTGATTGAGCCTCCTGATGATTGGGAGGTATTTGATAACACCTGGCCTCAATTCCTGCACCATGCGGAGAATATGCCTGGTCTGCGACGCGAGGCGACCAGCCGCGTGGATACATTCTTGTATGGAGAGCGCACCTATGCTTTGATGCACGAGTTGTTCTTCGACTCTTTGGATGCAGCCCAGCAGGCCATGGCTTCCCCTGAAGGACGCCAGGCTGGCAGAATCTTGCAAGAGATGTCGCGCGGGCGCATGGTGCTGTTTTTCGCCGATCACAAGGAAGATGACCTGGAAAACATCAAGAAGATGAAGGGTGATCGGTGAGGGCACGAGACGCTGTTTTCAATTGAGGTGATATGAGCGAATTCAAAGGGAAAGTTGTCCTGGTCACTGGCGCCGGGAGGGGTATTGGGCGAGCGCTGGCAATGGCATTCGCCGCGCAGGGCGCCCGGGTGGCTGCTAACGATCTCACCCCGGTGAATCTGGATGAGACGTTGAAGCGCATCACTGCTGAGGGTGGGGAATGCAAAGATTTTGTCTTCGATGTGGCTGGCAAGATGCCTGTGCAGGCGATGATCGAGGAGATTCGCGATGAGTGGGGGCGCATTGACATCCTGGTTAACAACGCGGGTGTAGAACCGCACGCCTCCCTTCTGGAGATGGATGAGTGGGATTGGCGCCGCACACTGGATGTGAACCTGACCGGTCCATTTTTCACCATGCAATCGGTTGGGCGAGTGATGCGTGAGCAAGGTGGAGGAATTATGGTCAATATCGCCTCTATCGCCGGTCGAGCACACGGTTTGAAGGACCGCTCTGCCTATGTGGCCAGCAAGATGGGGCTGATTGGGCTGACTCGTGAAGCTGCCCGCGAGTTCGCCGCCTACAATATCCGTGTGAACGCCATCTGTCCGGGGGTGATTGAGACAGAGATGACGGCTGCATTACGCCAGGACGAGGCCATGCTGCGCAAATGGTTGGAAGACATCCCCCAGGGTCGCTTGGGACGGGTCGATGATGTGGTCGGTCTGACGCTGTTTCTGTGCAGTGAGGCAGCTGCCTATGTAACTGGGCAGGCGATTAATGTGGATGGTGGGAAAGTGATGTGTTAAAGTCTCGCATTCCGGATATGTGCATTGCATAATAAATATTCCCTACACCGATAACTAATAGCCCTATGACGTTACATATCCCTCCTTCTTTGCAGCACCGCAGATTCCGTTTGCTCTGGCTGGGGTTAATGATCTCTGTTGCCGGTGCCCAGATGCAGGTATGGGCGCTTTTCTGGCACATTCGCACTCTCACCGACCAACCGATAGCCCTGGGTGGAGTGGGATTGGCGCGTATCCTGCCGGTGATTGTATTCTCGCTTTTGGGTGGGGCCGTCGCCGACGTCGCAAACCGGCGCAGGGTGCTTTTCATCACCCAGGGTTCCATTGGGCTGATCGCCCTTGTCCTGGCTATTTTGACCCTCAACGGAAACATCGCTTTGTGGCAGATCTACTTGTTAACCGCGCTTCAGGCAGTGGCAGTATCCTTTGACCAGCCGGCGCGCCAGGCACTGGTGCCGAATTTGGTGCCCGCTCGTGATCTACCCAACGCGTTCAGCATGATGTCCATCGCCTTTCAGACCGGAGCTATTGTCGGACCGGCGTTGAGCGGGCTGATAATAGCATACTGGGGACAACCATATACTTACCTGATCAACGCGGCCTCTTACCTGGCGGTGATCCTGGCGTTGATCTTACTGGGACCCGTCTCGCAGCAAACCGCTGTCGGTCGGGATGCCAGGATCAACCTGCCGGCGATTCGAGAGGGTGTGCAGTTCATATTGAGCCAACCTATCATCCTCTCCAGTATGATATTGGACTTTTTCGCCACCTTTTTCTCCTCAGCCAACACTTTGATGCCCATTGTGGCGCGCGATATCCTTCATGTAGGTGCTGTGGAATATGGATGGCTCTCAGCTGCGCAATCGGTGGGGGCAGTGACGGCGGCGCTGGCTATCTCGCAAATGAGCGCCATCCGCCGCCAGGGGCCGATCTTTTTGGGGGCGGTGGTGGTATTCGGTGCGGCAACGGTCGTCTTTGGGATGGTGCGTGGTTTTCTGCTCGCTTTTTTCGCCCTGATGGTCATTGGTGCGGCGGACGCGGTGAGTACCATTATCCGCAACACCATCCGCCAGTTGCACACGCCAGATTATATCCGCGGGCGCATGACCAGCGTGAACCAGATATTTTTCATGGGCGGTCCGCAGCTGGGAGAGGTGGAAGCAGGCGTTGTTGCGCAGCTATTTGGCGCTCCGTTTGCCATCATCAGCGGCGGGTTGGGGTGCATCTTAGCGGTGACCTGGATTGCCCGCCGCTGGCCTCAGCTGCGCGCATATAATGGAGATGAGCCGCTCAGGGCGGGTGCCCCAGCAGATTAGCGCTATGGAGTAGGATATGGACAAAGATTTTATCGTATCAGATGTGATCCATGCATCACCAGAAGAGATATATGCTGCATGGCTGGATTCCAAAGGTCACTCGCAGATGACGGGCAGCCCTGCCAGGGCGAGCGACCAGGTGGGCGATACGTTTGAAGCCTGGGACGGGTACATCCTGGGTAGAAACCTTGCCTTGGAGCCGGGCAAGCGCATTGTGCAAGCCTGGCGGACCACGGAGTTTGGACCTTCTGACGAAGATTCGCTTGTCGAGATCACCTTAAAGCCAGCAGCCAGTGGGACGAGAGTGACAATACACCATTCCAATCTGCCGGAAAACGGCGATCAGTACCGGCAAGGGTGGATTGATTTCTACTTTCAGCCGATGAAGGCTTATTTCAAAGCGTGAGAAGCCAAATAGTGATTATCTGGAGGTGGTTTTATGCATGAGGATAAAGCGTTGTGGAGTGATACTTTGGTCCATTTGATGGCCCTGGCAGCCAAGCTGGAGGGTGAAGGGCAATATAACAACGCCAAGCTGGCGCGCGCGGCAGCCGAGTCCATGACGCGCCAGGAGGCGTACGAACTTAGCCTGCCGTCTGAGAGAGGCCAGTTGGTTGGTGAAATCCAAAAAGCGGTTTCGGCGCTCACCTCGCTGGGGGCAGACCCGGGCTTGCTGGATGCCTTCCGCCTTGGCATAGACGCCATGGCTGCCGGGCGACTGCCCCTGATCGATGAGACGCCCCACCCGTATGTTTGTCGCACCTGCGGGCGCGTCGAGCTTGCTCAACCAACCAAAATCTGCCCGACTTGCGGGGCGTGGCCTGCAACCTTCAAACAATTCTTGCCGGTCTACTGGCTGGACGCCCTGGAGCCCTTTGCTGCGCTGGAGAGGCTGCGCCAGACGCCCATCGACGTCGCCACGCTTCTGAAAGGGATGCCAGAGGAGCTCCTCAGCCGGGAGCCAGACGACGGTGGTTGGGCTATCCGGAATATCGTGTCCCATTTAAGGGATGCTCAGGGGGTGCTGAGCTTCCGCTTGAATTTGCTGCTCGAGCAGGATGACCCCGTGCTGGAATCAAAGGCGGTCTTCGAGTGGGCGAAGAAAGAAGAAGACCGTCATCCTACTACGCAAGAAATTTTCGATACCTACAATGCCTCCCGACAGGAGATCGTCGCCAGGCTGGAGGCCATCCCTCTGAGTCATTGGTGGCGCACAGGCCGGCACGAGGAGTTTGGCACGGTCACGCTTCGCCAGCAGGTGAGTTACTTCGCCTCTCACGAAGCCACCCACCTGCCTCAAATCGAGTTTTTGCGGGATAAGTGGGTTGGCAAGTAGCGACTTCAGCATCCGCCTGATCGCACCGGGGGATGGTCCGGCGCTGGAAGCACTGCTGAAAGCCAGCCCGGTGCGCGGGGAGATCGGCTTCACCTATGACTATCAGGCGGACATCCTGGCGGTCAGCCAGGCACTGGCCGTTGATCTGGTCGGTGCGGTGGCTGTTCAGGATGGTGCGGTGATAGGGATGGTGTATGGCGAGCTGCTGCCTGTGCAGTGGGCCGGTGGGGTGTGCCAGGGCGTGTACGTATCCAATTTGCGGGTACGACCAGATTTTCAGCGGCAGGGTTTGGCGCGCCGGTTGGGGGATTGGGGGTTGGCTTACCTTACGGAGCGCCTTGGGCGGGATGTAGTCTTGTACGCGGCCATCCCCGAGGGCAATATCAGCCTCAACCTGGCACAGCGTCACGGATTTATCTCCACGCGACAGATCCAAGGAGGCGTGATCCCCATGCGCCGTACTCCGCCCCGACTGATCCCAGGCTTGCAAATCCGACCTGCCAGCAGAGAAGACCTGCCCGCTTTCGCCGAGGGGGTAAACGAGTTTTATAGAGAACACGACCTGTGGAATCCTGTGACGCCCGCCTCCTTAGAAATATTTCTAGAGCGGCAGGTGAGGGGTATCCGACCGAACCAGCTCTATATCGTGACGCGCGGCGGAGAAGTCGTGGGCGGCCTGAGCCTGTCGGATCGCACTCAGCTGGTGCGCATGCGGGTCACGGGTGCCTCCGCCTTTGTGCGGTTGCTGGGCGATTTGTTGGGCGTGCTACCAAGAGATGGGGTGCTGCGCGCCCTGACCGTGCGTGAGGTCTGGTTTGGGGATGGTCAACTGGAGGCCGGGCGCTACCTCTGGCAGCAGTTGCGCTACCGGTTGAGGGAGCGAGGGGACTGTTTGGGTATTGCCTACGACCCGCATGATCGGCTGGCGGATTTATTCCAGGTGCCTTTCTGGCTCCCGCTGGTGAAGGCGCGCTACCTGGTGCGGGCGGGCAGTTTACCTGAGCAGGGACGTCCAATTTATTGCATCGCCGGGGCCTAGGTCTAGTGATGTAAACCAGGCCAGCAAGCTGCTGGTTGATGGGTCCCTTCTTCATGGTGCACTGTATGGGGTGA
>DATCYX010000302.1:0-3479 GCA_036526235.1 Anaerolineales bacterium
GGTCGGGTGTATGTAGGGTCGGGCGCTGCTTCAAGAGCTGACAACCTGTAGGTTTTTTTTTCCAAACGCCTCCACAGTTTGTCGCATGCGAATCGTGATCACAAAAGCGGCAGTGATCGAGATGAGGTAGAAAACGCCAAAGATGGTCAAGAACCCCTTGCTCATCACGTACGCCAGGGGAGTGAAGATTATCAACAAGACAACCATGACGAGCGTCCATCTGCGTAGCGTGGCCAGAAAGTCGGTGTTCGTCTGGGATTTGCGGGCAGTTGTCGCCAGCCAGGCCAGAAACAGGGCCAAGAAGGCAAACTCGGCCGGATCCAGCAGTTTGGCGAACCACTCAGGCGGCTTGATGCCTTCCCAAAAATTCACCCAACCGCCAAACGGCCAGAGCAGTTCCACGCCATTGAACCAGATCAGCAGGTCCAGGAGCATGTGCAGCCCAATGCCGGCCCCAAAGCCGATGCCGAAGTTCGTCCAGCGAGGTTCCTTGCGCACCTGGGCAACGATGGAGAAGATCACCAATGCAGCCAGGATTGTAAAGATGCTGTGCGTGAACGTGCGGTGCAATCCGTGGGTGTTCAGCTTGGCGACCGTGGCGATTGCCACCGCGTAATTATCCAGGTCAGGGAACAAACTGCCGAGGATGACCCCCAACATCAGCCATTCCCGTTTTGGGGAAACCTTGCGGGCGGCCGCGCCCACTAATGCGTGTAGACCAGCCTGTGCCATATTTAAAGATCTCCTATCTCCCAGTTGGCCGGGATGAAATATGAACTTGCTTTATCTATCGAATGGTTAGTTGAAGAAGTAAATCGTCTTCAAACCTAATAAAGGATCAGGTCTTTCCCGCCGGACGAAGTACCGCTAAGATCGTGTCTTATCCATGATGTAAGAATAATAAATTAAGTATACAAGACTTAATAAAAAAAGCAATTTTGGGAATTATTTCACAAGAAGTTGAACTAGAATTAATGCCCTCGGTTAACGGTTCTCTAACAAAACTATGCTATAAATTCATTTGTGGGCATTAAATCCCGAACCAATTATTTTCTACACATAATAACCTGGAATCTGTAGCGTCAAATGATGATCCAGGGTAACTTTAAAAACCTGGAACTGTTTTTGGAGGCATTAATGGCAGAATCAAACGAAACAACAAGATCTGAAGAGACACAATCTTTCTCCTTTAAAGCTGAGACCAAACAGCTCTTGAACATTTTGGTTCATTCGCTGTATAAAGATCGAGATGTATTTCTGAGGGAGTTAATCTCGAACGCCTCAGATGCGCTCAACCGTATCCGTTTCGAGATGCTCACAGATCATGATGTACTGGATCCAGATGCGGAATTGTGCATCCGGCTCTCGGTCGACAAAGATCGCCGTCTCATTACCATCCAGGATGCTGGCATTGGGATGACCCAGGATGAGGTCATTACAAACCTGGGCACCATTGCCCAATCGGGAGCACGGGAATTCTTGCAAGCCGCCAAGGAGAAACAAGACAACCTGGCGCAGATTATTGGTCAATTCGGGGTTGGCTTCTATTCCGTGTTTATGGTGGCAGAGTGGGTCAGGGTCACGTCTCGGTCATATAAACCCCAAGCCAAGGCGACCACGTGGTATGCGACCGGCGAGGACAATTTCCAGGTTGGGCTAGGGGAGAAGGCGGAGCGGGGCACGATGGTTGAAATCAAGCTCAAAGACGATGCCGCCGAGTTTGCGGACGAGTCTCGCCTGAGAGAGATCATCCACAAGCACTCGGATTACGTTAACTTCCCAATCTATATCGGTGAGGGCGAGGGGCAGGTCAACAAAACGTCCGCCATCTGGCGGATGCCCAAACAGGATGTGCCAGAAGAGCAATATAAAGAATTCTACCGGCAGCTGACCCTGGATTTCGAAGAGCCTCTCATGCACATCCACGTCATCGCCGATGCACCTGTCCAGGTATATGCCTTGTTGTATGTCCCCGCTCAAGCCGAGCGCGGCATCCTGTCGCTACGCAGGGATGATGGATTAAAGCTGTACTCGAAGAATATCTTGATCGATGAGTATTCCAAAGATTTATTGCCAGAGCATCTGCGCTTCGTTCAAGGGGTGGTTGATTCGGAAGACTTGCCATTGAATGTCTCCCGCGAGACGATACAGTCCACCGGCATGATGGCGCGCCTGAAGAAGATTTTGACCGGACAGGTAATCAAGGAATTGGAAGATCTGTCAAAGAAAGATGCGGAAAAATACCACACATTCTGGCAAGAATTTGGTGCCTTTCTCAAACAGGGCGTGGCTACTGATCAGCTAGAAGGGGAAAAGCTGGTCCCATTGCTGCGTTTCAAAACCAATTTGCATGCGGAGAGCTGGTCATCATTGGACGATTACGTGGGGCGCGTGCAAGATGATCAAAAAGTGATCTATTACATTGTCGGTGACGACCCAAAGTCCATTTTACACAGCCCGCACTTAGATTACTTCCAGGAGCAAGGTGTCGAGGTGTTATTGCTTCCGGACCCTATAGATAATTTCATGCTGATGGGATTGCGTAAATATAAGGATTTCGAGCTTAAAAATGTAGCCCTGGCGGCGCCCGAAACGCCTGAAAAACAAGAAGATCAACCAGATGATGAGCAGAGATTATCCGGTGACGATGTCGATCAATTGATCGAAAGGTTCAAGCGACAATTGGGGGAGCGCGTTGCGGATGTGCGCAGCACAAACAGGCTCTCGCGCTCCGTGGCTCGCCTGGTTGACCCGCAGGGCAGTCTCAACCCGGAATTGCAGCGTGTCTACAAGTATCTGGAGAAGGATTATGAAGTCCCCAAGAAAATCCTGGAACTGAATCCCTCCCACGCTATTTTGAGGAATTTGCTCACCCTGGATCCCGAGGCGGATTTGCACAAGATAATAGTCGAGCAGATTTATGAGAGTGCTTTGCTGGTCGAGGGCCTTCATCCCGATCCGTCCAGCATGGTGTCGCGTGTGCAACAGATTATAGAGGCCGCATTGTCTGGGATTTCTCCTGATGCACAGAAACAATCTCTTGACGAATCGGAGGATCATCAGGACTAGACAAAAAACTGAATGTAATTTCAACAGGGTTTTGGGAGGCGGTACCGCCTCCTAATACCCTGTTTTTCTGTAAATCCCCCCTAAAGTTGGCATAAATACATGATAAGATTATTTATGCTTATTGTTAGTGAGATGCGAATTAGTGTCTTAACGCCCTATTCTTCATTGAACTTCATACTCTATACTTTCTCGACGCCTTAGATTTGTCAGGCCTGACGGCGACTACGACGTCATCTATTGCCATCAGAATGAAAGACAGTTTACTGCTGACGAAACTCTATATCCCGTCACTAAGTCCCAGGGTTGTGCACCGTCCACACCTTATCTCGCGTTTGAACGAAGGTTTAGCGAGGGGCTGCAAACTCACCCTGCTATCCGCGCCAGTGGGATATGGCAAGACATCTCTAATC
>DATCYX010000303.1:0-6408 GCA_036526235.1 Anaerolineales bacterium
AGGCCATATTGGGGCAGAATTGTTGTCGAGGGCCCATGTGGCTTACGCTTTTCAGGTGGTAGAACCTTTAGAGTGCCACAGGACCTTCATTTTTTCAACCTCCACGTTTTATTGGAGTGCTACCACACGCACAGGAGGATGTTATGAAAGGAAAAATCCAAACATCATCCATCCCCAATCGAAAACAAAGCTCGGGAATCTTGCTAACTGTGCTCGCCATCTGGCATGTACTCCTGGCATTAGGCTGCCTAGCAGGTGCGGTTGTGTTGTGGCAGCGCTACACACCCGAAGCAACCTGGCTACAATGGCTGTATATTATTGTCATAGTTCTCATCGCAGCCTCAAGCGCCATCACGGTGCCGCTGATCTTACGCCGCGAGCACCGAGGGCGCATCCTATCGCTCGCCATTAACTATCTGGGTTTCCTTATCTGCCTGTTTGGGTCCATGCATGCGCTTGGCATATTCGTGGGCATCGACTCGCTGGCAAGCAGCTTCGGGCGTGGAATTCTATTCCTTGCTGGCGTATTATCCGGTTATCTGATCACGACTATCGGCGATCGCTACGAAAACCATCCCGGACGAGAGCGATTCTTCCGCCGCCTTGGGAAGATCATCATGGCGATCTTCGGCATACTCTTCTTGTTTGCTGTAGGGATTTTGCCTGGGATTATCTCGCTGTTATCGCGCTTTAACTCCCCGGTAACATTAGCTCTGGGTGTTGGCGTGCTGCTATTTGGGCTGATGATCTGGGCAATGTGGCAACAGCCAAGCGCGCAGGCAATGGGCGCCAAGAACATCCATGAAGAAATCCTCAACGGTTATCTATTTTTATCCCCTAACTTGTTCGGCTTCCTATTTTTCTTTGCCGGACCTTTGCTTTTATCGTTTTATGTAAGCTTCACCGACTGGGATGCTTTCGGCTCAAAAAATTGGATTGGGCTGACGAACTATGCCAAGATTGTTAATCTTGATATTGCCACCCTGGAAGATCCTAAACAACGCGCTTCAGAGGTTCTGGATGTAAAGGTCTACGACGAACTAACCCGTTTCAGCTTGTTTGGAAAACATATCATTATCGGGGCAGAGGATAAACTCTTCTGGCTGGCGCTGCGAAACACATTCATATTCAGCGTGCTGGCTGTCCCGCTGAGTATTATTCCCGCACTATTCCTGGCGAATTTACTGAACAGCAAGCTGCCAGGCATGAAATTTTTTCGAGCCATCTATTTCCTTCCCAGCATCGCAGCTGTAGTTGGTGTGGCTTTGATCTGGCAGTGGCTGTACAACGCGGCCGTAGGTTATATTAACTACGGTATCACTAGCATGGTGGGCTTAATAAATTCAGTGACGGATTCTGCGCTCATCGACCCCCAAATCCGCTGGTTATCGGACACACGCACCGCTCTACTTGCTGTTGTAATCATGTCAGCCTGGCAATGGATCGGCTTTAACACGGTTTTATTCCTAGCCGGGTTACAAAATATCCCCGGCGAACTCTACGAAGCTGCTACCGTAGATGGAGCCGGGCAATGGGCGAAATTCTGGAACATAACCATCCCTTTGCTGGCACCAACCACCTTCTTTGTAGTTACTACCGCAATCATCCAGGCTCTGCAGCTTTTCGAGCAAGTCTATGTGCTGATCCCCACCGAACCACCCGGGGGTCCCAACAATGCCACACTGTCTTTGGTACTTTACCTCTATCAAAAAGGCTTCCAGCGTTTTGATCAGGGCTATGCCTCCGCGGTTGCCTGGGTATTGTTTGTGGTCATTTTCAGTGTGACCCTTTTCCAATTCCTGCGCCAGCGCTCCGGAAGGGGCGCGTATAGTGTTTGAGTTCCGGAGGCCAGTCATGCGCTCTTATCATCTGGGCAGATTGATAACAAACACACTGGTGTATATCATCCTTATCCTGTTTGCATTTTTCATGCTCTTCCCATTTATTTACATGTTCTCAACCTCCTTGAAATACCAGAAGGACACTTTCCGCTATCCGCCGCGCTTGATGCCTATGCAAGGCATAACCACCCAGGTGGAAGGTTTTGATGAGCCGCTGCCGCTTTTCTATGTCGATTACAATGGCGAAGAACGCAAATTCGCTTTGACAGAGAGCGGGATCAAGATCGGTATTTATGCTGAGCCAAACAACCTGGAGGTGACCTACGAGCGCCCATTGACCCAGGTCAAGCCAACCGGCGGTGTAGTTAACCAGGCCATTGTGATGGTTAACGGAAAAGAAGAGAAATTATTCGATGTAGACGTCGAAGGGCAGATGATACCCATGATCAAAGTAGGTCAGACAGCTCTTGGGAATTTTATAGATCCGAGCGACCCGTCTATATTTGTGCTTCAGAACGTCCGCCTGAGCCAACCCGTCGAAGAGCCGGCTGGCAGACCGGAAAATTACAAAGAGGTGACCGAGCTTCAGGGACTGGACCGCAGCCTGACCAACACAGCCTTGGTCACCATCCTGGTAGTAATCGGCCAGCTAGTGACATCTGTGCTCGGCGGTTACGCGCTGGCGCGCCTTCGCTTCCCGGGCCGCGACCAGATATTTGTCATCTATCTGGGCACGATTATGATTCCATTCGTTGTGCTGATCACCCCCCTTTACCAGCTGATGGTAATGATCGGCTGGGTGGATAAGCTGGCTGCTCTGATCATCCCATGGATTTTTACCGCATACGGGACTTTTCTGATGCGCCAGTTCTTCATATCATATCCAAAAGAGATTGAAGAATCAGCACTGATCGATGGCGCTTCGCGGCTGCAAATCCTGGTGAGCATCCTACTGCCGGCAAGTGTCCCCGCGCTGGCTGCTCTCGCCACCTTTACCTTTCTATACGCCTGGAATAGCTTCTTCTGGCCTCTGGTTATCATCAACACAGGCAACCGCGCCAACCATGTGCTGACTCTTTCACTGAGCATCCTTCGTGGCCGCGCCAGCGATAATGCCAATCTGGTTATGGCGGGCGCAGCAATTGCCATCCTGCCGCCGATGATCATTTATATCCTGGCTCAACGCTTCTTTGTGGAAAGTGCTACCAGCAGCGGGGTAAAAGGGTAACAATAACCGCCCATTACCGTTCCGGGGTCAGAGAGAGGACGAAGTATACTCTCCCCGTCTCTTTATTCTGTGCGCCTTTAATGTAAAATTCTGCATCGGGAGCACTCAACATTATCTGGCATCGCACAACGGAGAAGTCTTATGAAGATAAAAGATGGTCGTTTTGTCGTCTACGGGAATCAGATCAGCAGCTCACAATCTAAAAAGGCAATAAAATGGCAGAACATGTTTGCCAAGAAGTTCAAGTATGACCCCGATGAGACATACACCTTAAGCCTGGTAGACAATGAATATTTAGGTCCAATCTTCGGCCTAAGAGATATCGTACGCAGTGACCAGGGGGAAAAAATTGAGCCGGAAAATGCGGTCATCTGCAGCACGATCCGCATGGGCTTTGGACACTACCGAATTGCAATGGCAGGTGTATCCTGCGCCCGGGCCATGGGATTTCAACCCTATTGGCTGGACTTGCTCGGAATTCCCGGCATCACCACAGATGTGATCAACCGCTGCAACACAAACTACAGCTACTGGTCGCGTATATCACAGCGCAGCAAGCTGTTCAACAAATACGTTTGGGAAGCAGTCACCACAGGCGAGCCCACTCTGCCGGGCCTATCCGCTTTCTTAAATACCTGGATCCCCGGCTGGCCGTGGCGGTTCTTGAAAACAAACGTCAAAGACTATAAAATGAGCGAACTTTTCAAGAATCTGTTCCAGGCCCTGCCGGCGGAGATGCCGATCCTGACTTCCCACATGTGGATTTGCATGGGTGCAGTGGCAGGCGGGATGACAAATGTGGTGGACATGATGTTCGACAACTGGCCAATGGCATTCCAGATGACAGAAGGCGCAAAACACGGCGTCCAGTCACCCTCCGGCTATTATGGTTTTCGAGTTATGAGAGGCTTCGACGAAAACAATGCCATCCTGAAACCCATGCCTGCAGACGCCTTGTTTTTCACAGGTCACCATGTTGACCACGAATTGGTGGAGAACATTGAGACAGACTGCAACGCACGCATCTCCCGCATGAAAAACAGCGAACCTCGTAGATTCCTGCTCACCATGGGCGGCGCCGGGGCGCAAAGAGAACTGTTCAAAGCCATTATCCAGCACTGCATACCATTAATTCAAAAAGATAAACTGGCATTATTTGTCAATCTTGGAGACCATAAAGGTAACTGGGACTGGCTGAAATCCGAGTTGGCAGAGTATCAGGAGATGATCAACACCCATTTCAGCTGGCAGGATACGAAATCATTTACTGACAGCATCCGATCCGAACCAGCCAGAGGTCTGCATGTTTTCCTGCACGATAACACATTCCACGCAGTGTATGCTACCAACTACTTGATGCGCGTCGTGGATGTGATGATCACAAAACCCAGTGAGCTGGCGTTTTACCCGGTGCCGAAGATATTCAACGAACGGGTTGGTGGGCACGAGATGTGGGGTGCCATCCGGGGCGCAGAACTGGGCGACGGCACTGTTGAGACACGATCCATCCCCCAGACGATACAGGCTATTGATATCCTGACTGAGGAAAACGATCTCCTGGAGATATACTGCGACTGCATTGTGAAGAATAAGCATATCGGGATTTACGATGGCGCGTATAAATGTGTCGAGCTGGCAACCGGTAGGAAATTTGAGAGATTAACGAACGGCTCCAGCGTCCGCATTGGATGAAATTTTATCCATTCCAATAATTCGTACGAGGCCAAGCATGACTTACCAATCCTATCGCGAGATCCCCCACCGGCGCTATAACCCGTTAACCGGCGAGTGGGTGCAAGTCTCGCCACAGCGCACGCAGCGACCCTGGTTGGGGCAGGTAGAGAGAGGGCCCGACGAAAGCCGTCCGGCATACGATCCTGACTGCTACTTGTGCCCAGGCAATTCCCGCGCCGGTGGCGCAAGCAACCCGGAATACGATAGCACCTTCATTTTCACCAACGATTTCGCCGCCCTGCTGGAAGAGACACCCAGCGAAATGTACAGCCACTATCCAGCCGATCTCCCCAACTTGCTGCGCGCCCAGGCTGTGCCGGGTACCTGCCGGGTGATCTGCTTCTCGCCGCGCCACGACTTGACCTTGGCTGAGATGTCTACCGACCAGATACGCGGGGTGGTTGACACCTGGGCTGAACAGGTGACCGACCTAGGGAAAAAATATCGCTGGGTGCAGGTCTTTGAGAACAAGGGGGAGGTCATGGGCAGCTCTAACCCCCATCCCCATGGACAGGTGTGGGCGCTGGACGCCCTGCCAAACGAACCCGCCAAAGAAGACAACCACCAGCGCGCTTATCAGGCTGAGCACAGCCGCACCTTATTATTGGATTATGCCGACCTGGAATTGGAACGCGGTGAGCGAGTGGTGGTGGAAAACCACAGCTGGGTGGCCCTTGTGCCTTACTGGGCGGTGTGGCCTTTCGAGACGCTGCTCCTGCCGCGCCGCCACACGCTTCGCCTGCCAGACCTGGGATCGGTAGAGCGGGACGACCTGGCAGACATCCTCAAGCGCCTGCTGACCCGCTATGATAACGTCTTCGAGACTTCTTTCCCCTATTCTATGGGATGGCATGGCGCCCCCATGGACGAGCAGGATTACTCCCACTGGCAATTGCACGCCCACTTCTACCCGCCGCTGCTGCGCTCGGCAACAGTCAAGAAGTTCATGGTCGGCTACGAGATGCTCAGCGAGCCGCAGCGTGACATCACGCCGGAACAGGCGGCTGAGCGCTTGCGCAGCCTATCTGAAGTCCACTATAAATCACACTCACCTTTAACCTGAGAAGAGGGATAGCTGGCAGCTAAAGTGGCTATCCTTTACCCGCGGGCGCGCAGGACAGCCTTTGCCGCGTAATGCCCGCACATGCCGTGCACTCCTGCACCTGGCGGGGTGGACGATGAGCAGATGTAGAGGCCTTCGACCGGTGTGGAGTACGGCACCCAGCGCGGCGCGGGGCGGATGAAAAGCTGCCAGATATCGGCCACGCCACCCACGATATCCCCACCGATATAGTTGGGGTTATAGGCCTCCATATCTGCGGTGGTCATGGTGTGCTTAGCCAGGATGCGATCACGAAACCCGGGGGCAAAGCGCTCAATTTGCGCCTCAATGCGCCCGGTCATATCTACCGTGGAGCCGTGCGGCACGTGACAGTAAGCCCATGCAACGTGTTTGCCGGAGGGAGCGCGCGTGTCGTCATACAGGCTCTGCTGGGCAACCAGGACATAAGGCCGCTCGGAATGCTCATCCCGCCAGACGGCGCTCTCTGAAGCGGCGATCTCCTCCAGGGTGCCGCCCAAATGCACGCACGCAGAGCGGGTAAC
>DATCYX010000304.1:0-4678 GCA_036526235.1 Anaerolineales bacterium
TGGTGTATATGGTGCAACTCCAGCGCCAGCGACCCTTCGTGCGAGTCGATAGAAAGCTCGCCATGGCACTAATCACTACTGGCGCGCTAACGCTGGGGGTAATCGCGGTCCAGTTAATACCGTTGAGCGAGTTCTGGCCGCGCCTGTCCAAATCCCAAGATGTAGTTGGCTCGCATTCTCTGCGACAGATCTATTTAGATTACACATCGAAAGACACATTCAGACCAGATGCTTTCTCCGTGCTACCAGCACGACAAGATTACTATGCCTATATCGGCATCATTCCGATCTCAGCGCTGCTGCTATTGCCCATCGCACTGTGGAAAAGAGAACGAAAACCCATTTTGGTGCTTTCACTGATGCTGCTCTTTGTAGTTTTGTGGGTCAATTTGGAGCACATGCCATGGTATGAGCCCTTTCTGCGCATCAAGTTGTTAATGCAGTTTAGCAACCTGCTGCGCGTGCTGGTTTTTGGGAGCTTTGCCATCCTGCTACTGGGTGCGCTAGGGATTGATACACTTTGGAAAATGCTGGAAGCCCAAATCAGCACAAATCCCACCGGAGGATGGGAGAAGGGGCGCGCGCTCGCCGCGAACCTGGGATTGGTTCTCTTGGGTGGGATTATGCTGGTGAGCGCGGGCGATCTTTACCAAACTCATAGAAAATATATCGAGACGCAACCATTTGATCAGGCGGTATATACTGCGGCGCGCTGGCTGAGGCAGCATGACCTCTCGGATTACTATGTTCGCTTCAACCCTACCAACAGCGCACATGAGGCGGTGATATCAGCAGATCTGCGTTTTATTAACGCTTGGTACCATTTTGGGGATATCCGCCAATTTGATAATAAGCTGAACACGCGCCCCCTGCAAGCCAATGCGAACTATGTTATCCAGGGATCCACCGATCCGCCCCCCGCATCACCCACAGCAAAGCTAGTTCAACAAATCGAGGGCTTCAATATCTTTCGCTTGCCAGATAGCCTGCCATACATTTTCTCCGTGGCGGATACCCTGCTGGCGCCGGAAAATAACCCCGCTCCGCTACACAGCAGCGAGGTGACCACTCAAACATCCTTCTCACCCGGACCAAACCGGGTAGAGGTTATCGCCAGCGCCTCAGAAAACGAGACCCTGGTTGTGATGACCACACACTATCCAGGATGGAAATTGGAGGTAGATGGGCACTCTCACGACCTGCTCAATGTGGGTGGATACCTGGGAACCAAGCTGCTGCCCGGTGTACATAAATATGTCTTTTATTTCAGGCCGCGCACATTCACTATTGGGCTGATCGTTAGCCTGCTCTGTGCATCAGTCACACTCTACTTGTTAATCATCGATTCGCTCCCAACTCTTCGACAAGGATTTAGCCAACTCAGATCTACCCCGGAGAGATTACGCAACTTGGGTCACCGGGTTCGACGAAAAACTTACGCCGGACGTATGGTGGAACAGGCAATATATAAGAAAGGCAAGCTAGAACTAGAAAAGCCGCTCGAACTCGACGAGAATGCCCCCATTAGATTAGAACTCGAAACGCTCGTGCCACAAAGCTCACCAAGCAAAGCGGCTTGGAGGCGCTGGAAATGGGCCTCCGCAGACTTGGTCGGCACGCTGCTAAAAGCTATTACATTAACAGGTTTGCTGTTTGCTGGTTCCCTGATGGTTTATGCTGTCACACGCTTCTATGCCCTGGAGCGCTTCCCAATCTACTTTTTTGGCGATGAAGCAGTACAGGTGAACTACGCCGAAAACCTGATTGCCAGGGGATTTCATGGCCCGGATGGGGCCCTGATGCCACTATTCGTGGAAGTCTCAGGCAACCGCTGGGCACCGCTGATCTCGGTTTATTTCCACGCTCTGACCTTAACCCTCTTCGGGAAGTCTATCATGGTCACCCGGGCGACATCGGCGGCTATCAGCTTACTGGGTGCCGGGGCAGTTGGGCTGATATTGCACAAGGTCTTCAAGGCACGCTATGCCTGGGCGGGCGTGCTGTTGGTGGCGGTGACCCCAGCCTGGTTTTTACACTCTCGCACAGCCTTCGAGACAGTATTGACCACCTCCTTCTACGCCCTTTTTCTGTTGTTTTATCTGCTGTATTACACCGAGTCGCCGCGCTATCTCTATGCCGCCGTAATCTTCGGGGCAGCCGCGTTCTACTCGTATTCTAATGCCCAGCTGATTATCCTGGCCGCAGCAACGTTACTCTTCATCTCCGATGTCCGCTACCACCTGCGCAATCGAGAAGTGGTGCTGAGGGGGCTGCTCTTAGCAACCGTGCTAGCGATCCCGTTGATTGAATTTCGATTGAGCCACCCGCAGGCGATCCACGAGCATCTTCGCGTGATTGGCTCCTACTGGACACAAGCCATACCCCTGCAGAATAAACTGCTTATGTTTAGCCAGAAATACCTGTACGGTCTCAGCCCACAGTACTGGTTCCTGCCGAACTCCCAAGACCTGCCACGCCACCGCATGGCAGGCTTCGGACAGATGCAGACCCTCGTGTTCCCGTTGGTACTGCTCGGACTGGCAGTGTGCATCGCGAAATGGCGCTCCTCACCCCACCGGGCAGTTATCCTGGCAGCGCTTGCTACCCCTGTTGGGGCAGCGTTATTAGATATCGGTGTTCCTCGTGTACTGGCGTTCATCATCCCCGCCAACCTGCTGGCAGCCATCGGGCTGGAATGGATAGTCGCTCGCTGGAAAGAGAGACTGCCCTACCGCCCCATTGCTGTGATCCTGTTCCTGGGACTATCTTGGGCCAACTTCGCGATGCTCCGCACCGCCTTAACACAAGGACCACTGTGGTTTCAGGACTACGGCTTGTACGGCATGCAGTACGGAGCCCGACAGGTCTTCGAAGAAGCTATACCAGAATACCTGGCGAAAGACCCTGAAGCGCAAATCTTGGTCTCTTCCACCTGGGCTAATGGGGCAGAGAACTTCCTACAATTCTTTATTACTCCTCAAGAGCTACACCGGGTGCGCATGGATGGAATCGACACTTACCTTTTCCGTAAACTGCCCCTAGATGACCGCATGATCTTCGTCATGACAGCCTTGGAATACCAGAAGGCCTCGCAAAGCCCTAAGTTCAATATGGTGACGGCAGAGAAAATCATCCCCTATCCCGATGGAAGTCCAGGATTTTACTTCACCCGCCTGAGATACGCCGATAACGTCGATGCCATTTTCGCTGCCGAACAGGAAGCCAGGCGCCAACTGGTGACCGGCCCTGTAAGCTTGGATGGTAAGCTTGTTGAGCTGCGCTATTCGCAGATCGATATGGGAGAGCCCGCGCTCATTTTTGACAACGATCCCTTCACCCTTATGCGCGGTTTAGAAGCCAACCCGTTCATCCTGGAGTTTATCTTCCCTCAACCACGCCATGTAGGCGGGGTGACTGCGGATTTGGGCTTGATAAACAGTACCCTGACCGCCAAGCTTTACACTGACCTGGACGCAGAACCGGCAACGTTCACCAGTGTATTTCCGAGCGCTAACAACGGCGACCCAAATATCGAAATGCCATTGCCAGATGCTCCCGAGCGAGTTTCCAAAGTTCGCATCGAAATCCTCGACGTAGCCAGCGGAGAGAGGGCCAACATCCACATCCGGGAATTGCACCTGCTCCCTTAATCCCAAGCGTGATTGTCTTCGTACCAGCTTTGAACGAGTAAGGCAGTGTGGCCAATTGTATGAAGGCAGCTTAATCCTATATGGGCTAGTTAGGTATGGTTGCAGAAAACCTGTTTGTCATTCAGGAGAAATATCTTGAAAGCTGTTCTTTTCTATCAACACGGGGGTCCTGAAGTCCTGGAATATACTGATTTTGACACCCCCAAGCCAGGAGCAGGACAAGCACTGGTATGGCTCAGGGCGGCTGCATTGAACCGCATGGATCTTTGGGTGCGGGAAGGCTGGCCAGGCATCAAACTCGAATACCCTCATATCAGCGGGGCGGATGGTGCTGGGGAAATCGCCGCCCTGGGCGACGGCGTCTCGGGATGGTCTCTTGGCGACCAGGTAGTGATCAATCCCAGCCTGAACTGTGGACATTGCGAGTTCTGCCTGGCTGGTCAAGATAACCTGTGCAACAAATGGGCTTTACTCGGCGAGACGGTGCGCGGCACATTGGCGGAATATGTGATTGTTCCGAGCACTAACCTCTTCTCGCTTCCCGCTGACTACGACCCGCACCAGGCTGCTGCAGCGGCGCTGGTCTTTCAAACCGCCTGGCACTCGCTCATCACGCGCGGCGGGCTGCGCCCAGGTGAGACGGTTCTGGTGGTAGGAGCTTCGGGAGGGGTGAACACCGCAGCTATTCAGATTGCCAAATTGGCGGGAGCCGTTGTCTACGTGGTTGGTTCAAGCGAGGACAAACTGGCTCTTGCGGAGTCTATAGGGGCAGATTATCTGATCGACCGCTCCAAGGACGAGAACTGGTCCAAAGCCGTATTTCAATTGACCAACCGGCGCGGTGTGGATGTCGTGGTGGACAATGTGGGCACCACCTTCCCGCAGAGCTTTCGGACAGCGCGCAAGGGTGGGCGCATCCTGACTGTTGGCAATACTGGCGGCCCAAAGTTTGAGATCGATAACCGTTATATATTTGGCAAACACTTGTCCATTATTGGGTCGACGATGAGCACCCACCAGGACTTTGC
>DATCYX010000305.1:0-2218 GCA_036526235.1 Anaerolineales bacterium
GCCGAGTCGTAGAGCAGGGGCGATTTGGTCGGCTTGCGATGCTGTGTGTCAAAGAGGCGTCCAAGGTAGAAATTAGAGTTGTCCATAAATATCCCAGATATGTGAACACGAACTAAACGGGTATCCAGCTATGGCTGTGCCTGTGCAAATACTCTTGCAAACTCATCCTCAAATTGTGCGGCAATTTTGGAATTAAAGATCACCAAGGTGTTTTCGTCATTGCTGTTTTCGGCGCTGGCGCTGAAGTTGTATGATCCGGTGACAACGATCTGCCCGTCGATAAGAATGACTTTATGGTGCATGTTGCGAGGGTTACCATCCAGGCGCACGTCCAGGCCGGCTTTTCGCAACCGGCTGTATTCGTCACCGCGATTGGATTTGACCTGATTCTCTTCAAATACGCCTGCCACCTGGATGCCTGCCCGGGCGCGCTCTAGCATGGCGTCGGCGATATCATCGGATGTATATGAGTATGCCAGGAAGTGGATGCTTTGCTGAGCACTTTGAATGAGGCCGGTAAGTTGGTCAGCGACGCCGTCATCGGGTGAAAAGTAGATTTCGATTGTGGTTCCCTCGACGCTCAAGCTTGGGTAAGGGGTGTTGGCTGGTGATCGCGGCCCGAACTGGTCGTCAATGAACATCTCTTCAAATTCGGTCGTGTAGTTCTCCGCCAAGCGTGATGAGCGGATGCGGATGAGGTTGTTGTTATTCTTATAAGCATCATTGACAGTGTAATTCATTGAGCCGCCCCACACCTCCAAGCGGTCGATGATCACGAATTTGTCGTGCATCAGCCCCTCGCGGCGATCACCCAAGACCTGGATGCCTGCATCCCTTAACTCCTGGACTTCATCGTTTTCAATGTAGTCGCTGTCGGTTACCATGCGCACGGTGACGCCTCGGCGCTGGGCAGCCATGAGTGCATCACGCAGGCTCCACAGGTCGAAATCATAGGCTGCGATATCCACGCTCAAGCGAGCTTCGTCAATGGCGGCAGCCAGGGCAGAATCCGGCCCACCGCGCAATGATTCGGCGCCTGGACCGCTGGGATCTGTGAAATAGACGCTAAACCACTCCAAGGATGATGAGCCCGGGGCAGGTGGAAGCGGGGTAGTAACTGGCTGATTTGGGTTGCTGACCGAACGATAAAGGAAAAAAGCCAGAGTCAGCACAATGAAGGCCAGCAGGCTACCCACTCGGGTTTGGGGTGAGCGGTATGCGCGACGAGATTTCCGTTTAGAAGACATAAACTCCTTAGTGAAGCGGCGAAATCTGTCTAAACAAGACTAATTTCGCCAGACATTATAGCATGCCAATCACAGCCCAAGGACATATCAATTATGGGGTGTGTGGGAATCTCTGTAACCGAGGGAAGTATAGGGGGTGAGGAATATGAGATTATGCTGGGGCTCGCCAGAGGCGGACACCCTCATTTTCGATGCAATAGTTGCTGATCACGGAGCGCATGGCCTCCAAATTAGGCCAGTACGTGCTGATCTGTGATGCATGGGCAGCTACGGCCCCCTGCCAAGCTGCCAGGCCGGCATCTGAGATGGGGAAAACCTGGCAGATCCAATTGTCTTGAATCAATTTATCAAGTTCGCCAGGGTGTTTCATCACGTACGGGGCATCTGCGTAGTACCACAATCGCCTCCCCAATTGCTCCGCCCCGGCTCTCACCAGGCGATGATCGACGTGCCCGCCGATAGTCATCGGGGAGACCAACTCGGCGTCCTCTGGCAAGCGGTGCTTGAGCTCTCCCCTAATTTTCTCCACAGTGTGGGAGTCATACGGATGCAAGGAGCCAAAAATGGCGTTTTCAGAATCGTACAGTGGGATGTTATCCGTTCCACCGCGGCGATAAATGGAATCAGGGATATGGAAGTGAACTGCCGATGCGCCCATCGCTGCACACGAAGCCAAATCCTCATCACGGCGTTGAGCGGGTGTATTTTGGCTGGTCTGCCAGCGCTTATGAAGGCTCTCAGCGTAGGGTGAGATTGCTCCCGGCGGCATGTCTCCAGCGCAGATTGTCCATACCTCGACACGGTCCCCGCGCTGCGCTTGTTCCCAGGCAAGCCCGCCGCAGGAGATGGCAACGTCATCGAAGTGAGGAGAGAGATATATCCAGGTTGTATGCAATTCCATTCAGGTTGATGATAATATCATATTTTGCTCCATTCGACCCATATATGGTCCAGGGCAATTGCATATGCCC
>DATCYX010000306.1:0-16943 GCA_036526235.1 Anaerolineales bacterium
GCCTTGTGCGCGCATACTTCCTCTTCGGATTATTTCCCGGCCTGAGTTCTCTGCCGGACGACTTCGAAGAGCAGCACTGCCGCTGCGGCCGCGGCGTTCAACGATTCCACTCCGCCGGCCATAGGAATATGCAGGCGCGCCTGCGCCAGACGTCGCGCCTCCTGGCTGGCTCCCTCTGCCTCGCCGCCCAGGATGAGAGCCAGAGGATGGCGCAGGTCTGAGCGAGTGTGCATTTCACCCCCGGCTGCGTCTGCCAGCACGAGCTGCAAGCCAGCCATCCCCACGTAAGCAGTGATTTCGTCCCAGGACAGGCTGACGATGGGCAGGCGGAAGTGCGCACCCATAGCTGCCCGCACCACCTTAGGAGCATAGACGTCCACATTACCGGGCGGGATCAAAACCGCCTCAACACCGGCTGCGGCGGCAGTGCGCAGCATGCTGCCCAGGTTGCCCGGATCGCGGATTGCGTCTGGGATGAAAGCCAGCCCCGGTGCATGCGGCAAGGGGAGCGAGCGCATCGCCAGCACCACCAGGATGCCCTGGGGAGTCTGCGTGTCACTGGCGGCGCGCATGACATGCTCAGCCACCTCTTCAACCGGCGCCCCCTGGGCGGCAAAACCATCCACAATCGACTTGCCGCGTGCCACCAGATCGGCGCTGAACAGCACCAATCGCGCCTGCCATCCGGCTGCCAGGGCTTCGTCTGCCAGCCTGACCCCCTCCACGGCAAAAGCAGCCTCTTCCCGCCGGGTGCGCGCATCGCTCTGCAGGGAGCGTACCCACTTGATCTTGGGATTATGGACAGAGGTAATCATCCCCAGCTTTGGCCCTCAGCTTCCTCTAAGAACGCATCCGTTGTCTCTTGGTCGAACAGCGTCAGGCGTACTTGCTTCAATCCTGAATCACGCTGGTTTTCAAAGTAGATACGGATTTCGTTCAGAATTACGCATGCGGCGCGTTTCTTGGGAAAGCCGAAGATACCTGTTGAGATCGCTGGGAATGCAATCGATGCCAGCTCAAGCTGGTCCGCTAATCTGAGTGAGCCCGCGATTGCCGCAGCCAGTTTGGCGTCCTCATCGCCTGAGCCCCATACGGGTCCCACGGCGTGGATCACGTAGCGGCAGGACAGTCGCCCGGCGGTAGTGTAGGCCGGCTCGGCGTGGATCACCGCGCCATGCTGGCGCACCCAGTCATCGCTCTCTGCCTGGATCTCCTCACCACCACGGCGCAAGATCACACCCGCTACGCCCCCTCCGTGCTGCAGTTGAGCGTTGGCCGCGTTGACGATGGCGTCCACCCTCTCCTGGGTGATGTCACCCTGGACGATCTGGAGCAGGCAATCGCCAGGGAGCGCCATCTCTTTGAGAACCTGATCCATGTCCACCTCCCCAGAAATTGTACATGGTAATGGGGCTTCAGTCAACGAGACAAAATTGAAAATGATATAATCTCGCCTTGAGGCAGCCTGCCATAATTGATCTAGTCAAAAACCAGGATAACAGACCAACGAGTAGACGCATGAAGAACACATTAATTAGAAGCGTAATATTTGACTTTGATGGCTTAATCATGGACACCGAATATCCGATCTTCCAGTCCTGGCAGGAACTGTTCCACTCTCAGGGAGGCAGGCTAGAGACCTCAGATTGGGTGCACTATGTCGGCACCATGGACAATGAGCGGGACTTTGTTGAAGAACTGGAGGTTCAAATTGGTCGCAAGCTGGACCGGAAAAAATTAAACGATGCCCGCTGGCAGCGGGAGACGGAGCTGATCGCAGCCCAACCCCTCCTGCCTGGAGTGCTCTCATACCTGGACGACGCCCGCCGCTTGGGTCTTAAGATCGGTCTGGCATCCAGTTCGCCTTGGGAGTGGGTCGGCGGGCACCTAACCCAGCGTGGGCTGATCGATTACTTTGATTGCATCCGCACACGGGAAAATGTGACCCGCCTAAAGCCCGAGCCGGAACTATATTACTCTGTGTTGGCCGCGCTTGAGCTGACGCCCGACCAGGCCATCGTCCTGGAAGATTCGTCCCCTGGGGTCACCGCCGCCCGGCGTGCTGGATTGTTCTGTGTAGCCGTGCCCAACCAGCTCACCCGCCTACTGCCCCTCGACCACGCCAACCTGCTGCTCAAATCGCTAGAAGACCTGTCCCTGGAAGCGTTGTTAGAAAAGGCAGCCGAAGCCAGAAATGGGCATGGGCATCTCTAAAAAACCTCCTATCAGACAGCACCGCGTAAATAGTTAGATCACCCACCACAAGCATAATGGAGCATTTGGCACAGTCTCACGCCTGGGACGTCTCGCCAGAGCAGGCAATTGCCATCCAAGAGCGCCTGAGCCAGTTTATCATCCGCCAGGATCAACTTAGACCAATACAGGCCGTGGCTGGCGTGGATGCCGGCTTTGAATCTAGGGGATCGGTCACACGCGCTGCCGTGGTGGTGCTGTCTTTCCCGCATTTACAAGTGGTGGATAACGCCGTGGCTTCGATCCCCACTAGTTTCCCCTATGTGCCCGGCTTGCTCTCCTTTAGAGAAGCGCCCGCTATTTTACAAGCCCTCTCCAAGCTAGAGAAGATGCCTGACCTGCTGCTGTGCGACGGTCAAGGTATCGCCCACCCGCGGCGCCTAGGCCTCGCCAGCCATCTTGGCTTATTGCTGGACATACCCAGTATCGGCGTGGCCAAATCAATATTTGTCGGGCAGCACGATCCGCTAATCGACGAGGCCGGCGCCTGGCAACCCCTACTCGATCGTGGCGAAGTGGTCGGGGCGGCGGTGCGCACCCGCCCCGGAGTGAAGCCAGTTTACGTCTCGATCGGGCACCGCCTCAGCCTGGAGACGGCTATTGAGCTGGTTCTGCGCTGCACAGGTAAATATCGCCTGCCCGAACCTATCCGCCAGGCGCACCACTTGGCCTCGCAGAAAGGGACATAGCCCATCTAACCGGATTGGTTGAATTCCTCCCACAACTCCGTGCTCAAATACTTCAGCCCCGAATCGTTGATTAAGATCACCACCGTTTTCCCCCGCAAATCACCCTGAAGCAGTTGTATGGCTGCAGCCAGGTTAGCACCAGACGAGAACCCGGCAAAAATGCCCTCCAGCTTAGCCAGCCTGCGCGCCGCCTCGATCGCCTCGCCACCACTAACCTGGATATATCCGTCCACGTGCCCATTACGCACAAGTTTCAATTCCCTTATGGCATAGCCCCCGCCCTGGATGGGATGGTTTGGGTCAGTAACTGGCTTGCCAGCCAGCACCGCTGCGCCCTCAGGCTCAACCAGGTAGCACTTAATCTCAGGGTTGAATTCCTTGAATGCTGCTGCACATCCGGCAAAAGAACCGGCCGTGCCAGCGAAATCACAAAAAGCATCAATATTACCCGCCGATTGGCTGAGTATCTCCGGCCCGGTGTGCAGGAAATGGGCGCGGAAATTGCCCTCCAGGTTGAACTGGTCGGCTCGAAAGGCGCCCCTCTCCCGCACGATGCGTTGGGCTGCTGCCTCCACAAGCTCCAGGTCGCCACCTGAGACGTAGCCAGGCTTGGAGTCTGGCAACTGGTCCACCAGCACCACTTCAGCGCCCAACGCAGACATCATGCGCGCCCGCTCCATCGAATTGCCGCGTGACATGACTGCAACAAAGGGGTAGCCCTTCACCGTGCAGACAATCGCCAAGCCCGTGCCGGTATTGCCGCTGGTCAGCTCGACCACGGTCTGGCCTGGTTTTAGCGCCCCGCTTCCCTCGGCCTCCTCGATCATCTGGCGGGCAATGCGGTCTTTCTTGGAAAATCCAGGGTTCAAGTATTCCAGCTTGGCCAGGATGCGACCGTTAAGATCCCTGGAAATTCGGGAAAGCTCTACCAGAGGCGTGTTTCCTATGGCTTCAACAACGGAGGTGAACATGGTAGTCCTCCTTCTTTTCAACGATTATAACGACAAACTCCCACCCCAGAGGAGCGTGCGATTTTGCATTCCATGATTGACACAACGTATATCGCTGCGATAGACTCTCCCTATATATCATCATCCAACCCGTGTCTGGCGAGGAGCATGCCCATGATCCGTTCCCTATACATAACAAGAGATGGCCTGGTGAAAACCGATCTTCCTCTAGGAGCTTTCGCTGAAGCACTGCGCGATCAGGATGGTCTCCTGTGGGTTGATTTCGAGGGGACACCGCCTGAAACCGACGAGCCCATTCTGCGGGATGTCTTTGGCTTTCACCCCCTGGCAGTGGATGACGCCCTGCAAGAATCACACGTCCCCAAGGTGGACGATTGGGGCGAGTATCTTTACATCGTCTTGCACGCCGTGATCTTCGATCGCACAGATGGCGGTCATGTGGACACGCTGGAGCTGGATGTGTTCCTGGGGCGCAACTTCATGGTTACCCACCATGACCAGAACATCGCGGCCATTGAAAGAGTCTGGTCAGCCAGCCAGCGTGACGAGCGCCTGTGGAAGAACGGTGTCGATCACATCCTGTACCGCCTGACCGACGAGGTGGTGGCAAGCTACATGCCCGTGGTGGAAGAGATCGATGAGGCTGTCGACCGCGCCGAGGAGGAGGTATTCGAGCGCGCCACGCCAGAGACGCTTTCCAAAATATTTGCCCTGAAAAGGGCCGTGCTGCACCTGCGCCGCATCATCGGCCCGCAGCGAGAGGTGCTCAATAAGCTGGCGCGTGACGATTACCCTGCCATCGACACCCAGGCGCGCGTGTACTTCCGCGATGTGTACGATCACCTGGTACGCCTGCACGATATCACCGAGAGCATCCGCGATCTGGTCAGCGGCACGCTGGACACCTACCTGTCGGTGATCAACAATCGCATGAACGACATCATGAAAACCCTGACCATCATTACCACCATGTTCATGCCCATCTCATTTGTCGTTGGTTTCTTCGGGATGAACTTTTTCCAGCCAGTGGCGGCCTCGCTGACGCCTTGGGCAGACACGCCCGTATTTACCATCACCTTGGCGATTACCATCTTGACCCCCCTCCTCATGTACTGGTGGATTCGTAGGCGGGGCTGGATGTGATTACAACGCGCAAATACTAGACGCGCGAGAAATATTATCTAGAGAGGATGCCAATGGGAAAACAACTGAGTGGCAGCGCACAAAAAGTTCAGGAGGCCTTAAAAAATCTGGGCTTCACCTTAAACGTGGTTGAGCTGCCTAATTCGACCCGCACCGCCGTGGAGGCAGCCCAGGCTGTTGGGTGCCAGGTGGGCCAGATCGTCAAATCACTGGTCTTCAAAGCCAAGCGCAGCCAGCGCCCCATCCTGGTGGTCGCTAGCGGCTCCAATCGCGTTAACGAGAAGGCTATCGAAGCGTTGATCGGCGAGCCGCTGGGCAAGGCAGACGCCGACTTTGTGCGCCAGCGCACCGGATTTGTCATCGGCGGCGTCCCTCCCGTCGGTCATGTCGAACCCCTACAAACATTCATCGACCAGGACCTGCTGGGCTATGCAGAGATCTGGGCAGCGGCGGGCAATCCTAACGCTGTCTTCCGCCTGACACCCGAAGACCTGATACGCATGACAAGCGGGGTGGTCGTTAAAATCACCTAGGCGTTCTTTTTCCGAAATGTGTCTTTTTACAATTGACGCGACGGTATCACTGATCCCCTACCACCCGTCGCTCATCATGGTCAGAAGACTCCAGCGCGGATTGCCTGAGGAAGTACAGCCCAAGAAGTATTAAGGCCACTAAACTGACAGCACCGCTGAGCAGCGTGGTTGATGCCAGCCAAGCGCTTCTGATGGCGACGCCGAGCAGAGCCACCACCGACAGCATTCCGCTGATCGCCAGTAGCCCGCTGCCAATGCGCAACCCGTGGGCTTTACGGTACATCAAGATACCCAAGATGATCGACGGGATGCCCAGGATAGCATACGCCAGAGCGTTGACAAACTCCACAGCCGATCCTGCCCAGGTATGTATCGTCAGACTCAATAAAATCGCTGCCACCCCAACTGTCCCCGGATTTTGATACAAGTCGATCAATCCCGGCACAACGAAAATCTGTGATAGATACACCACCAGGTTCGCCAGACCATAGATCGGGACGAAGACCAGCGCGATCCAAGACCAAAGCGAATCATCATCCCGGCAGAAATCGAATAACCCTGCATACAACGCCACGGTGGTCAGCGTGATCATGCCAGCATTGGCGTAATTCAGGATAAACAGGCCAAAATGGGCTTGGATGGCAGCCACTTGCTCGTTCAACGAATTCACGGGAGGGGTAACAGCTTCCCAGATAATCAAAAAAATTATCCATAAGATCGAGGAGAGGGCGACAATTAGCGTGAGAATGCCAAGGGGGCGTGTTTTCATACTTTCAAGCCTCTTGCTGGCAAGAATTATAAACAAAAATGCTTGGAAAACCAATTTGTGGACCCAGGAGGGATCACCAAACATTGAATTTGTGGTATAACTTTGATAATATTAGTCTAAATTAATCTGCTATGGCCCTCGACCGCTTTGGACGCTCCATCCACTACTTACGCATCAGCCTGACTGATCACTGCAACCTGCGCTGCGTATATTGCATGCCTGAAGACATGACCTTCCGGCCCAATGTCGAGCTGATGCAGGACGACGAGCTCACCCTGTTGGTGCGCCTCTTTGCCAGCCTGGGCTTCGACAAGATGCGCCTGACAGGCGGGGAACCAACCGTGCGCCTGAACATCGTCGAACTGGTGCACGCCATCGCCCGCACGCCGGGGGTGCGCTCGCTGTCCATGACCACCAACGGGATCTTGCTCTCCCGCCTGGCGCGCCCCCTTGCGGAGGCTGGCTTGCAGCGCGTGAATATCAGCCTGGACACGCTAAATCCGGATAAATTCCGGCGTGTCACTCGCTGGGGCAAACTGGATGACGTATGGAATGGGATAATGGCTGCCGAAGAAGCGGGTCTCACTCCGGTAAAGCTGAATGCTGTCATCGTGCGCGGCTACAACGAGCCCGACATCGTTGATTTAGCTCGCCTCACGCTTGAGCGCCCCTGGCAAGTGCGCTTCATCGAGATGATGCCCTTCGCAGGCGTAACCGACTTGCAGACTAACAACGTAGTCACCGCCGCCGAGACTCAGGCAACTATTGAAGCCGCCCTAGGCTCGCTGGAGGTATCCAACAACGGCGAACTGGATGGAGAAGCGCGCCTCTTCCGCCTGCCGGGAGCCCCAGGTGAAATTGGATTTATCTCATCTGTCAGCGTCCCTTTCTGCGCTGCTTGCACACGAGCCCGCCTGACCGCCGACGGGCGCCTGCGCCTGTGTTTGTTGCGCGAGGGCGAGGTAGACCTGCTGACACCGCTGCGTGCGGGTGCCACGCTCGATGACCTGCGCCAGCTTATCCTGAAAGGCATCTGGCACAAACCCTGGGGGCATGGTCTGGCAGAGGGTATAATTCCCCTGAACCGCGTGATGAGTGAAATCGGGGGGTAGACGAAGGATAAAACGCAGAGCGGAAGCTAATCTCACTCAAGCTATATATCGCCGAACATCTTCCGCCGCCCACAATCCTCCAGTTTTTGTCTCCGTTTCTCTCTCTGCTTCATAAACAACTTTAAGGAGGCCTTGTTTGCCCTCTTCTCATCAAATCAAAGCCATCCTGTTCGACTTGGATGGAACGCTACGCCATAACCGACCTTCCTACACGGATGTCTTCTTCGACATCTCCTCCCGCTTAGGTGCGCCGTCTGTACCTGAGGCCCAATATCGCGCCAAACGCTGGATGCATTATTATTGGGCTAAATCAGACGAGCTGCTCTCCGACCGGCGCATGTATGACGACCAAACCGAAGCTTTCTATATAAACCATGCCCGGCTGGTCTTGATTGCTATGGGCTGCACGCCTGATCTTGCTGCTACGCTAGCGCCAAAGGCCTATCAGATGATGAAGGACGAGTTCAAACCGCAAGATTGGGTTCCCCCAGATGTCCACCTGACTCTTGACGAACTTAAAGCAGCAAAATACCCCCTTGCTGTTCTCTCTAACCGATTACGTCCCTTTCATGAGCAAATGGAAACCTTGGGACTAACTCCTTACTTCGAGTTTGCTCTCCACGCTGGGGAGGCTAAGTCCTGGAAACCAGATCCACAGGTCTTCCATCAGGCTGTCGAGCGCCTGGGGTACTCACCCTATGAGACCCTGTATGTGGGTGATAACTACTTCGCGGATGTGGTTGGCGCCCGGCGCGCCAACCTAGTACCCGTGCTGATTGACCCCGAAGGTTTGTTCCCCGAGGCTGATTGCGCCGTCATCCAACAGTTTGGAGACCTCAAGGAGTTGCTCCTGCAGCAGGAAAATCTCAATACCAGTATCCCCCAGGAATAATCGGGAGTGTAACCTTACGCGAGGAAAGCCCACAAGCTCCAGGCGGTGATCGCCCCCGCCAGCGAACAGAAGAAATTTACCAGGTCGTTATTTAGCCAGCGCCAGCCGCGGCTCAAGGTAGTGCGCGTCCCGCAGCTATGAAGGGGGTGGCGCTCGGTTTCTTTTCCGCACTGCGGGCAATAATAGATGGCTTGGACGGTTGCGCCAAGCAGCGAATCGAAGGTCGATCCCACCATCCCCGCCAGGGTGATCACCCCTGCCAACATGCCTGAGTTCATCGGTTGACTACTCGCAAGAATCACTGCCAGGCTTCCGATCAACCCCGCACCGCCCACAACAGCCAGGTACCCTAGCATGGTCACCCCACCTGAAGTGCCTCGTTCAACCGGTCTGCCATTCGTGATCAAGCGCGGCGGAGAAGGGTTGAAGACACCCAGCTCAGTGGCCCATGTATCGGCGTTCACTGCGGCCAGCGCACCGCCATACGCCACCCAAGGCCAAGCATCGCCAGGAAAAAAATAGCCTACCACAACCAATACAGCCCCAAATCCACCATTCGCCAGCACCTGACCCCAATCGCGCCGCGAGCCTTTGGCATATTGGTTAGACAAATGAACTTTGCGGCGATTGAAGGCTCTTGACCAAACGCTGGACGAGATAAAAAACGCCAGTAACAGTACCGCCCACTTGATACCGCCCAGGCCAAAGATCAAACCACCGGTGAGTGCCGCTGCCCACGCTCCACTGTCCGAGAGCGATCCTGCGCGCCAAGCCAGCCAGCCAATTATGGCGCCCAACGTTAGACCAATGATTAGCTGGGTGGTCATACTCTAATTGTTCAGGATAGAAGAATGTAAGCCACTGCGCTAAAGAACATGAGCGAGGTGATCACTGCGCTCCCCCATAGCAAGTATGCCAGCACCATATTGGGGTTCCGAGCTGACCCAACCCTTGTGGAAGTCGCCAGGAGCAATACCCCCCGGCGATAAAAGAATAACCCCAAGAAAAAATCGACCAGAAAGAAGAAACTGCTCAGCACTGGCAGCAACATCAACTGAACTGCCGGCACGACCTCCCCACCGCGCTGCACACCCATAATGACCTCACCCCTTACCGGCGCAACCAGGGCTACCCAGGTTACTAATATCAAGTTGAGTACGAGGCTAGTCAACAACAGTGCCCGTGCCGAGCGCCGCTGCCAGACACGCCCCAGCAGAAATGTCGGATATACGGTGCGGGGGGTCAGTGGGGTGAGGGAGCCCAGCTCGGTCTGGCGATGGTAGATCGATATGAATTCCGCCGGGTTTTCTGGCGAGACGGCGAAGATGAGGCGCGAGGTAGCGATCAACACCAGTTGCCGGGTATTGGCTGCCATGAATTCCACGACACCCCCGCCACTCAGGCGGCGAGTACCCACGACATTTCCCGGCCAGCGCAACAAAGGCAGTGGCAAGCCGCTGCCCACCTCAGCCGCTGGACGCACCCACAACACCGCGTCGATGGGGATATCCTCTGAGCGCAACCCCCAGCGCAGCGTCACACCATCGCGTTCCAAGCGATAAAACGCCCCGCGCAATGCTAAGACACGGTAGGTCAAAAAAGGTACACCCAAAACCGCAACAAGCACCGGTATCAAGTAAAGAATAAACACCACGTTATTCTTCGCCTGGCTCGCCCCCCACAGCCCCCAAATGGCGCCTGAAGCCAGGAGCACTATACCGCCGAGATTAAATACAATCCCTGCGCCGCGTGGAGGGCGGAATTCGAAACTTGTATTCACCTACTCCTCCTCACGCTCCTGAATCAGGTTTTGCGCAAGATTCTTGAGGGCCTCCTTCTCATCGGCCTGTACGTGGTTGGCATCCCAGTATGTATTGAGCAGTTCCAATGGGGTCAGGCTACCCACCGCCTGTCCATCGGGCAGGCGAATGCGCGCCTCCATCTGCGGGCGCTTGATCAGCTGGAATTCAAACGCGGCAGCGGTATGCTCGCGCAAAGCCGATTCGTCGATCAGGCTCTCCCACTCACGCGGGTACTCAAGCACCAAGCGCACGATAGCCCCTTCGATCTGTTCAGCGGGAGGCAGCGCCTGGCTTAATTTCTGAGCAATACCTTCTTGAGATTCCAGGGTTAAGTAGCGTTCGATAAAGGGGCGGATTCCGGTCAGTTGCCGCCATTCGACCTCGGTCTTGCCGCGCCCCACACGGGCAATAACGAAGAATTTATCATCCTTCACTTCGCCGAAATCAACCCGCTCGATAGAGCCGGGGTAGATCACGGGCGGGTGAGCGTTTTCGTTAATGTTTTGCGGCTTGTGGATATGCCCCAGGGCGACGTAATCCAGGCGAGGGTCTTTGACCAGAGAGCCAGCAAGCACTAAGTCGCTTCCCAACATCACCGTGCGCTCACCTCCATAGATGGCTCCCTGCACCGAAGCGTGGGCGGTCAGCACGACCGGCAATGAAGGGTCCACGGCCTCCAGCCAGTCTTGGATCAAACCGGTCAGGCGCTCCTCGATCTGCTCATACACCTGCTTGGGGTCTGCTGCGCTCAGGTCTAGCGCAGCCATGATGCCCGAACGGGAGATCCAGGGCAGCGCCAGGATTTGCAGGGGAAGCCCCCACAAATCCTTAGGGGTCAGCATTTCTGGTTTTTCTAGGACTCGCACGCGCGGAACTTCCAGGGTGTCGAAGCTCTCCAAGGCGTGGGCGCGGCCCAGCGCCGGCGACAGATCATGGTTGCCCACCAGCAGCAGGATGGGAATACCCGCCCGCGATAAGCGCATGATGCGCTTTCCCCACTCGCGCTGGAAAGTGGGCGCCGGGCTGCGGTCTTTGTAGGCATCACCGGCGAAGAGCACCAGATCCACTTTCTCTTCAATCGCCGTATCCACAATCGTATCCAGCGACTTAAGAAAGTCCATCACCCGCAAAGGCAAACCGCTCTGCGGGTCGTGGCGGCCATAGTTAGCCATATCGATATGTGCATCCGCGAAGTGTAAGAGAGTGATCATCGTATCAGGGTCCCACGCCCAGGCGATTGAGCTGTTCCCAACCCGGGCCAAAATTCGGGTTCAATTGCACCGAGGTGCGGAAATCGTCGATGGCGCCCTGGCTATCGCCAAGCGCCTCACGCGCCAGGCCGCGCCAGTAAAAGCTCTCTTCCAATACCGGCTCGCTGATCGTATCATACAGTGTGGTATTCGCCAGGTCAATCACATCTTGGTAGCGACCCGAATAGTAGTACGCCCAATAAGGCCAGGTCTGGTACCACATCACACGGTATGGGCGCAACTTATCTTCTGGCAGGTTTGGATACAGGGTGGAGAAGGCGTAATCGAAGGCGTAAGTGGCGTCGCCGTACTCCTGCAGGTTGACATGGCTGGTGCCCACATTGAACCAAGCGAAGAACTGATCCATACCAGTCAGAGTCTCCGTCTCGGCTTGCGCCACCTCGAGGGCATGGCGCGCGGCCCAGGTCGGGTCAGCATATGGGCCCAAGAGAGCATACACCTCATCGGCACGCTCCCTCGGAAAGGCTACCAGGAAAACATAGTTGAACGATCGCCAGCCTTCAATGAAATCGGCGTAGCTGAACTCGTGATCCTTGCCATCCTTGACATAGGTGTCCTGCACGATCAGCACTTCTTTTGCCTCATCATAGCCGGTGACGAATTGGTAATGTCCCAACCAACCCAGCTTGCCGGTGTAATCGTACTCGTAATAGCCCTTTTCGGCAACCACTGGGAAGCCCGCCGCAACCAGGCGCTTGAGCAGCTCGATATCCCCGCCGAGACGCACCAGAGAATCTAGATCAGGAGCCTGCTCAGCCACAAAATCCTGCATCTCATAGGGCATGACATTCTTATCTTTATCGTTGGGCTTGACAGCTTTGCCGACTACATCTCGGTTGCCGTCCCAGCCCCAGAAAGTCAACGCCATAGAGAGGTTGGCTGGCCCGCAGTAGTTCCAGCGCCCGTGCTGGTCTTCGTACTTCACGCCGTCCAGCTTCACCCATTCAGGCAAGGGGGTGGGCGTGATTGTGGAGGTCGGAGAAGGCAGAGGGGTTTCCGTAGGCCCGGGCAAGGTGGAGGTTGGGGAAGGACTGGATGTAGGGGTTGACGTGCTGACAGGCTGTGGAGTGCCGCCCGCCGGGACGAAAACCGCCTCATCTGGCGGGTTGAGGACGTATTTGATACGCGTCTTCAGCTCATCCAGCCGCCACGACAGGCGGCTGTGGATGGGGGGTAATTGGTAAGCGAAGGCCATCAACAGAAGAAAAAGGGGGATGGCAATCGCCAGTTTGGTTATCTTTTTTCGCATGAGAACTCACCAACTAATCAGGGCGCGTCCACACCCAGGCGTTGTAGCGCCAGGCGCGGGGGTTCATAATTCAGGTTGAGCTCAGCCGCCCTTTTGAAATTCTGGATGGCTTTATCCATATCGCCGGTGGCCTCGCGCGCCAGACCCATCCAGTAGTACGTCTCTTCCAGGACTGGCTTACCCACCCAGGCCAGGGTGGCGTTACCCAGATCGAGCAAATCCCCGTAGCGCCCTACCTGGTAATAGGCCTCGTATGGCCCGATCTGGTACCACAGCATGCGGTACAGCCGCTGCTTCTCCGGTAGGTCTGCATTGATGGCAAAAGCCTGGTCATATGCCTGTGCCGCGCCAGCATAGTCGCCCAAGGCCACCAGATTCGTGCCCAGGTTGAACCAGGCAAAGTACAAGTCCCTGCCATCGAGTACAGCAATCTCGTCACGGGCTCGCTGGGCTGCCTCTTGATAGTTATATGCTATATCTGCGTTCGCACCAAGGATAGCGTAAACCTCGCTCTCCCGCTCCGGCGAGTAGATAACGAGATATACGTAATTGAAGTTACGCCACCAGGGCGTCACCTCATCATAGGGTAAGGGTGCGTCAGCCTGGATAAGAGAATCCTGGGCTACGAAGCGGCTATTATCGTCATCGTACCCGTTGATGACCATGTAGTGGCCCATCCACCAATCATCCGGCGGGTGGTGGCCTTTCTCAACCACTACCGGGAATCCCGCGGCGATGAAACGCTTGAGCAACTCGATATCGCCACCCACGCGAGTCAGCGCCTTGAGCCCGGTGTATGTCTCGACAAAACGCACCATCTCATCTGGCATGATATTTTTATCATCCACGTCCAGGTTGGGGCGCAGGTAGGCGCGCGTCTCGCGCTGGTCACCCTGCCAGCCCCAATACGAGAGCGCCATAGCGAGGTTCGCTGGGCCGCAGTTATTGAAAGTCTGGCGCTGGTAGCGAATGCCTTCCAAGATCATCTTCTCTGGGATAGGGGTTGGTGTGACGGTCGATGTTGGGGGGGGCTCCAGTGTAGCTGTCGGCTCACCAGGCAGGGCTGTTGGGGTCAGGTTGGCTATCGGATTTTGCGCAGGCATATCTGCACCCGTGGTGGGCGACGATTGGAGCAGCGCTTGGAGGGTAGCCTGAACGATGGCCTCCACTTGCTCGTTTTGCTCCTTTGGCACGAAGACCACCTGACCCTCAGGGGCTAAGGAGCGGCGCAGGTCGGCAAGCCAGTTATCCACCCGCCACCCGAGGCGCGCCTGCACAGGCGGCAGGAAATATACACCCACGCACAACAGGCAGGTGGTAGGCAAAGCAATTAGGGAGATCAGGCAGCCCTGCTTTCTCATGAGCGCGATTATATCATCGGCGGCAGATGAGGTTTTCTATAGATGAGATATTATTAATTCCTCCCTATGGGTATGCAATATAGCCAAATCTTTCAAGAAACGCTCTCACAGACATCCAAAACTCGATGCGCTTCAATCCCCACAAGCTCCTATATCGCAATGCGCTGGGGTTATACGTCCAGATCAAAACCCAGGAGTAGAAATTCTCCCAGAATTCGCCGAAAGTCCCCAATGGGTGAGTATAAGGTATCAACTTGAACCCTAAACGCTTGAGCAAGCGGCTCCCACCATTCTCTGTGCCAAGGCCTGCCAGCACCGTCACACCTCCCACCGCGCTCACCTGAGCCAGTTCAGACGACTCCTTCAGGCAGGTAGCCACCATTCGAAGGGAGTGCACAAACTGGCGTTGCATGGGCTTGGCCCATGCCAAGTCAGGGCCCTGGGGAGGGAATTGGAGCAAACGCTCATTCCACAAGTGCAATAAAAGCACTGCATCACCCGGAGACACGACCCGATCTGGCAAATCCAGTTCTATGCGCGCCGTTGCAAGCTGAATGCGCAACAAGCATCCAGGGTCCTGGCTAAACTCGAATACACCCCGACCCTGACGCACCCAGGCATCAAAATTGCGGACCATAGCGCGCAAGGTCACAGCCATGTGAGAAACAGAATGCCAATAACCACCAGGATCGTGCCAAACCAGCGCTCAACCGAAATCACCTCGCCAAAGAACCACCTGCCTGCTATCAATTGAACGCCGATGATCGCCAGACCTGTCGTGACCGGAAAGGCAATATGTAAGGGAATATAGCGCAGCAGACCGGTCAGGGTCAGTACTGTGATGAAGCCAGCCAGATTACCGATCACTTGCCAACTAATGAAATCTTTCAGCGTTGCGCTTCCTGCAGAGAGTCTAAATCCAGCATTCGAGACCACATTGAATACCAGGTTGATGACCAGCAGGATCAAAATGAGTAAATTTTCGCGGGAACCCAGAAGCGGGCGAAAGGAGCCAAGATTCATGCGGAACATGACACACCTCCACACCTATACTTAATTCCAAAAAATCGTTACCTTCCCAGCTACCTTAAATCTATCACTATTTCGCGGCTGTGACGTAGGCTTTTCAGCAAACTCACTCTTCATAATATGGGATTAGCGCGGAATGATTTATGAGAGACAAGTCATACCAATCACGGCACAAGATGGCAGCCAATACTTGTGCTCGTGAGATCGCGAAGAGAACAAGGAGCAATTCGTGCCTGGCATGCTTTTATATTTGATAGCCAGCAATAGAATTCAGAATAATCAAGTAGAATTGGGGGGTGTTCTGCCAGTACAGGAATATACTATACTATTGTAGAGACGAATCGGTCCTAATGAAAATGATACGGAATCAAAATTAGTATGGAAGAAGCCACAACATCCTTTGCCCCTTTACTCCTGGTTGTATTTCTCGCCTTTCTTGTCCCCTTGCTGCTTGGACGCTTTAAATCGATCCGCTTGCCAATTGTCGTCGGTGAAATACTGGCGGGTATTCTGATCGGGCGCAGTGGATTGGGTTGGGTGAACGGTGAAGATCCAGTGCTGGAAATCTTGAGTGAATTTGGTTTCGTCTTCCTCATGTTTCTTTCTGGAATGGAAATTGATTTTTCCAGCCTGGGCAATCTACCAAATTCAAATACCCCGAGGGCATCGGAGAACAAGGGTTGGGGGCCTATCCAAATCGGTGGCCTGAGCTTCCTTTTAACTTTGGCGCTCTCTGTGGTCATCGGGTTTGTCCTTGTTCAACTGGGGCTGGCGCGCAACCTGTGGATGGTAGCACTCATCATGTCAACTACCTCTCTGGGCATTGTTTTGCCAGTGCTGAAGGAACGTGGCTTAAGTGTTGGGCGTTACGGGCAAACGATCCTTGTCTCTGCGCTGATTGCCGATTTTGCCACCATGCTCTTGATCACCATCCTGGTAGCTGTAGTCTCGCATGGATTAAACCTGGAAATCCTTCTGGTCGGTGTATTATTCGTTGTCTTTGGGATAATGTACCGCCTAGGCATTCAGTTTTTCAATCGCTTGCCGGCGATAAGAAAGGTAATCAACGACCTGAGCCACGCCACATCCCAATTTAAGGTTCGGGCAGCATTCACAATGATGCTGATTTTCGTTGCCCTGTCTGAATTTCTAGGGGTGGAGATTATCCTAGGCGCTTTCCTGGCAGGGGCGATTATCTCTGTACTGCGCACACCAGAGGATAAAGATCTGACCCATCAATTGGAGGCAGTCGGTTTTGGATTCTTTATCCCCATCTTCTTTATCAAGATCGGCGCAGGATTTAACCTGGGTGCGATCATCGAGTCCCCCCAATACCTGCTCCTGGCACCCCTGCTTCTGCTGGCAGCGTTGATTGTCAAGTTTGTACCCTCTCTGCTGTTCACTCGCATATTCTCGAGGCGGGAGGCACTCGCCGCCGGTGCCTTGTTATCATCGCGTCTATCTTTAATTATCGCCGCCTCGGCGATCGGCCTGCGTTTGGGCTTGATCAGTGAAGCCATGAATGCAGAAATTTTGCTGGTTGCGGTTGTAACCGTCACGCTTGGACCGCTGTTGTTCACGCGTTTACTGCCGCCCTCGGAGCAGATCGAACCACAGCCCGTTATTGTGGTCGGTGCTGGACAGCTAGGACTGGAGGTAGCCAACCGGATACGCACCCACAACGAGCCCGTATACCTGGTTGATCTTGACCAAGAACAAGTGTCTGCTGCCATCCGCCGCGGCTTCCAGGCTCAGGTAGGTGATCTAGAAAACCCAGACGAAACCCTGGTTAGAAAGTTGGATCAAGCCAAGGCATTAATTTGTACCTATACTGACCCTGAACTTAGTTATAAGGTGTGCTCACTGGCC
>DATCYX010000307.1:0-2587 GCA_036526235.1 Anaerolineales bacterium
CTCCCGAAGGGCATCGGGACGATGTTGGGATGGATGGCGGCCGCACCGGTAACATCGTTTTTGTAGCGTTCATCGAAGACCGATAGATCGATGTTCTCGTCCACCAGTCGGTTGATGGTGTGTTCCAAGGTCCCCGGAACCAGTTGGTCCTGGAGTGAAATGGGGAGCATCACCATTTGATCTTCATTGCTTGGTTTGTATTTTGCCATGGAGTCCTCTGGCGTATAAAACCCCGTCGCGTGGCATTAGTTGTTAAATTTCCCCACTTATTCGACAGTTTCAACGGTTTGCGTTATTAGAATGTCCTTGTGTGGGACGTGGCATCAGCGTATCCTTGAGGAGATACCGCCGCAGGGACGCTGATGGGGTGTGAGTGTCTGGGTTGTCCGGCCGCCGGTATGGGACAGATTTCGCTGGAAGAAATCGAGAGCCCGCCGCGTTATTTGGACACCTGCGGAACCTAATCTGGGACTGGCGTTGAAACGCCGAAAACCCGAATCGGTAGCTGCCACTCTAACCCAAAAGTCCACATCCCAAGTATAGACACAAGGAGTTTAGCATGAAAGGAATAGTAGATACAAGCCAGATCGAGCGCTACATAGCGCTGGACATCCACAAGGAATATGTGCTGGCTGGGGGACAAAATGCGAAGCAGGAGTGGGTGTTGCCGCCACGCCAGATCAGGATGGCAAAGTTCCGTGAATGGGCAAGCGCCAACCTGCAGGCAGGGGATGCAGTGGTGCTCGAGACCACCACCAATGTCTGGGATATTTATGATGTTGTGGCACCGCTGGCCACCCGCACGGTGGTGGCGCATGCCGGAGCCGTGCGGCAGATCGCAGAAGCGCGGGTCAAGACCGACAAGGAGGACGTCAAACGGTTGATCCGCTTGCTGATCGCAGACATTGTGCCGGAAGTGTGGATCCCACCCACGGAGGTGCGCGAGTTGCGCGGGATGATCTCGTATCGCAATCGGCTGGTGAAGATGGGAACGATGGTGCGCAATCGCCTGCAAAGTCTGATCCACCGCCATAATCTGATCTTGCCGAAAGGGAAGTTGCTGGATGCCAACTGGTGGCAGGAACAGAAGATGAGCGCGTTGGAAAAAATGCAGATCCAGCAGGAATTGGCAATGCTGGAACAGCTCGATAACCACAAAAGAGAAGTGAATGCAGAGTTGGGACGGCAATGTCTGCGAGAGCCGTGGGGGAAGCAGGCTGTGAGACTGTTACAACTGCCAGGCTTTGGTGTAGTGATGACCATGATCGTCCTGTCAGCGATCGGAGACATCCATCGTTTTGAAAGTGCGAAGTACTTGGTGGGCTATGCTGGCTTGGGAGCGGGCATCCATGAAAGCGGCAAAGAACACATTGAGAAGCGCATCACCAAAAAGTGGACGCAAAGAACTGAGGTGGGCGTTGGTGGAAGCCGCCTGGCAGGCGATCCGCATCTCCCCCTATTGGAAAGACCAATATGAAAAGTATCTGCGTCGGATGCGTCGTCCGAATCAGGCAATTGTCGTGATTGCACGGAAACTGCTGGTGGCCGTCTGGCAGGTGTTGACGAAGGAAGAGACCGATGTCCATGCCAGTGAAGAAGACCTGGCTTACAAGATGCTGGTCCTGGCCTGGGACTTGGATGAGGATGTCCGCATGGGTCTGACCTACAAGCAGTTTGCCAAATACGCATTGATGAAGTTGGGCATTGAAACCGACATCACGCGCTTTGTACGCAAGAATGTGCCGCGCCGGGTTGCGCCCAGAGAAGAAGTCCTGGCACGCATGGAAGAGTTAGGCTTGACCTGCTAAAGCAGGTTTGAACGAAAAATTGAATCAGGAATTGCAACCCCGGGTGCAAGCGATAACAGCAACGGGGGCGGCGAAGCATTCCTTGGAAAGGAAATCCAAAGTGGAAGATAATCAGAAAGGTCTGTTCAAAAAATTATTTCTTTCACCCCTTGACACTGCAAGTTATCGGTACTGGTTGGCGGGACTGGACAAAACTTCGAGAGCAGGATTCTGTTCAGGCGTGGAAAATGCCTGAACAGGGCGCAGAATCCCACCCGTCAAGTGTTAGCATGAAAGCGCAGTCCAATGGATTGCGGTCGGGCACGTTTTTGGGTACGCTTCGTTTGTTAGGTGAACGGGCACGCGTACCCGGGAACGCTGCGTGAGGGTCCAGTCGAAACGTGCATGAGAAGTTTCATCAAAGGGAACAAGCTCGCTCAAGTGTTTGACTGTCCCGTTCGGATCCGCTTAACTGAGAAGGGCAGACAAGTGCCCCAGCTCGCATCTGTGTGTGATCCAGCGGCCCTAAAAACGAAACGTGCCCGACCTTCGGCTGGCAAGGCATGCCAGCATTCCAAACAGGAGTATACCCCTATGAATGATTCTCGAAAACGGTATATCGGACTGGACGTGCATAAACACTACCTGATCGCGCTGGGAGTGGATGCCGATCTCAATGTCGTGCTGCCTGCACGACGTGTGGAATTGTTTCGTCTGGAGGCGTGGATGAAAAAGAACCTGATGAAGCAGGATGAGGTCGTGCTGGAGATGACCACCAACACCTGGCAGTTGTACGATGA
>DATCYX010000308.1:0-2173 GCA_036526235.1 Anaerolineales bacterium
TCGCCAGCGCCCATGCGAATGCCGAATACCAGCCCCTCACCCTGGATGCCCAGGGCGTACTTGCGCCAGAAGGGTAACATAGCTGCCAGCGCCAGCCAGACGTATTCCTTTGCCATATTGGCGCCCACGAACCAGCGGAAAGGCACGCTGGATAGCACGATCTTCAGGGATGGGATAATCCCAACCGAATCATCCTTGATGTTGGCGAGGTTTTCTCTCACCCCGATCATGGAGACTAAGTAGCCAATCGCGACGAAGATGCCCATGATAGCGCCCATCCAGATGTAGCCCACCTCTTCCGCTAGGATGGGCGCCAGGATGAAGGCTAGCAGTAAGGCGACAGTCGCCAGAATCTCGCGCGTCGCCGACAGGTCCACCCGATCTCTCAGCGTGGGAGCCACCTCGGGGAATAAGGCATTGTATGCGATCATGGTTAGGCTGTAGATGGTATCGAAGATGAATAGCAGGGCGAAAAAGTATGCCGCCAGCATCCACGGGCTTTGGGTGGGCGGCGTCCACAGGAAGAAAAATGACAGACCGAGAGGTATGGCACCGAAGAAGACGTATGGCACGCGCCGCCCCATGCGGGTGCGCGTCCGGTCGGAGAGCTGCCCCATCAGCGGGTCGTTGATGGCATTCCACACGCCATAGATGGTCCATAGGATGCCTGCTAATGCTGCATTCAGGCCCAGTATATCCACATAGTAGAACTGGATGCGGTTGCCAAACACCTGGTAGGCAATAGTGTTGGCGAAGTTCCCCATGGAGTAACTGATGTGGAAAAGCGTCCTCTTCATGATGCGCTTGCCTCCCGGCTTTGGTCTTGGTGGATCCGCCTTGCTGCCCCACCCACATCGTACCCATTATAAAAAGTTAAACCCCTTTGCCCTATATGTGGTTACGGTATTGACAATCTTAACGCCAAGTGTAGCTCGTTGAAGCACACACAAAACTCGCCCACGCTATCCGTCTCCAATCGAGGACGGCAGCCTGAAAACCCCCCGGTGATCTACGCCGTTTTGCAACGGGCGATAGGTACTACTCGAATGTCAAGTACGATCGAACTAAACGGTTTGCTTTTCTACTGGCGCCAGGTTTTCCTTTCCGTACACCTTGACCACCCGCACTGCCCAGAAGACGATCACCGCCGTCATGACGATTGGTGCGCTATCCCCACCCGCTTCCGAGACGGAGAAGAAATTGAAGATGGCGTGGAACAGGATGACCATCAACAGGCTCCCCCGGGTGCCGTTATACAACCAGGTGATAATGATCGAGGCGATGCAGACAGAAAAGAGCAGCAGCGGCAACGCCAGAAAACCCAGGGCCGTGTAGGTATCTCGATAGAAGATGGCGGGGATATGCCAGCCTGCCCAGAGGACACCCAAAAGTAAGGCAGCGGAGTAGGCTGACCTCCCCGACTGCAGGCGCGGCAGTGCATAACCGCGCCAACCCATCTCCTCGCCAAAGCCATACGTCAACAACCATAGACCGAGCGCTGGGAGCATACCCACAGGGGGTAGGTAATCAACTTCATTGAGCAGCCCGAGATCAGGCCAGGCGCCCTGCATAATCCATGAAGCGACGACTGCCACGGCAAAAAGCCCTGACGGGAAGGCGATCGCAAACAAGGCGTAGCCCGACTCAACGCGCCATTTGAGCAACCGCTGGAATAGCCTGCGCAGGCCGCCCACTCCTTCTGTGATGCTCACCACAACCAGGGCAGCCAGGAGCGGCCCGAAAGAAGCGAAATAGTGGGTGGCGAGAGGCACCTTGGTAGGGATGATGCCTTGTACAGAGAGCGCGATGGGGATTTCTACAGCCCATGAGAAAGCGTATGCCAGCACGAAGTACAAGGCTAAGGCGTGTTTTTTGGTCCAAACGGAAAGATGGTGAGTCATCGCAGGCTTCCTCTCCTGGTATCTCCTGTTTTGCGGGCTATATTGGCTCTAAATGGATGTGGATGATTACTTTGTCCCGGGCTGCCTGGTTGATGTCCGCCGCGTTGGGCGTTCCAGCGGGATCAAGCTTCACCTGGTAATACTTGGCATAGTGGGGCACCTTTTGAAGGTATGCCGTCAAACCCGCAGCGACACCTGCATCGTCTTCGATGACTTCTCCCCTTGCTTTCTTATCCTGTCCACTCAATCGCACGGTAAGCGCTGTACCGCCG
>DATCYX010000309.1:0-11073 GCA_036526235.1 Anaerolineales bacterium
AACAACGGAGAAAGCTAGTTGAATTGTTGAACGTCCGTGTAGTTCTGGAAAGGGATGACGAGGGCAAGCGTTTGGATATGGAATGCGATTTGCCGGGGAGTCATTATGTTAAAATGTTTCATCAAACAAAAATGTCGCCTCAGCATAATATCGCACACCCTTCTTGGCGATGATCGCCTGTATCCAACTTTGCAAGAATATATTTTTCTCTTCGAGCGACTTACCGGACTCTAGCTCCTCCAGTGGGTAGTTAACGTGCAGGGCGCGCGGCGAGATAGTAAAACGTGTGCTTCCGGTTGGCAGCAGGTGCCCCGATCCAGCCAAGTAGAGCACCTCTTCGATGCGAAAACGAGGTAACACGACCAGGGCAGTCAGGCTCGGGTAGAGCTTGGAGAGCGTCTGTACATCCTGGAGATTGGTGCGGTCCAACCGGGCACGATCCTTGTAGCGGTCGACCAGAGCATTCAGCGCGTTGACGCGAGTGACCAGGTCGTTCGCCGGAGCGTGAATGGTGTAAATCTCCATGTCGGTCATGCAGAGCATAGCGACCGCTTGCTTGTTCGCCAAGGCTTGCTCCGCCCCCACCTCCGTATTCAGGCCAATATCCATCAGGGGGATGGACCGCACGCTAGCTAAGAACTCAAGATTGTCCCAATCCCACAGGACATGATTCCAAGGCCTGAGCTCCAAACCAGGATCATCGGGTTCTACCACCTGCACAATTATGTGCTGCAAGCCCAGTGTTTGAAGAGCGAGAACGCGGTGCGCTCCATCTAAGACCAAATGCCGACCGGTACGGTCTCGCAAGGGTGCAACGATAGGCGGGTTGCGCAGCATGCTGCTCTTGCGCAGGCTTTCCAGGAGGTGAGGGGAGCGTTGCTGGTCATGATGCTCATGCAGCAGCAATTTATCCAAGGGCAGGATCGCCAGTAACGGCAGATCTCGGCTCTGGGTCACACTTAGCTCTCCTGGGTCATGAAGTCGAGCACGTCGATCTTGGTCAGTATGCCAACCGGCTTTTCGCCCGCTGTCACCAATATTACTTGGCCCTCTACAACCACTTGTAGCACCTCACCCAGACGCGTATCAACCGGAAAAACCGCCCGGGCGGGCTGGACGATTGCGGCAATGCTCTCATCAGGAGAATGCGTAACACCCGACTCCAGCATGTATTTGAGTAAATCCACCTCGGCGACCATGCCTACCAAAGTGTCATCTCCATTCAATACCGGCACTTGGGAGATATCGTGCTTCTTCATCAGGGCAATCACATCCACGATGCGGTCTTGCTGGTTCGCCGTAATAAGCTGGCGCATAGACTTGGACTCCAGCACGTCGTCTAAGGTGACCTCGCCCCATGTCGCCTCAAGATAACCATTTTCGCGCATCCATTTGTCATCAAACACCTTGGATAGGTAACGCGAGCCAGAATCGGGCAGCAATACCACCACTACACGCTCAGGTGTGAGAGTCCGGGCGTAGCGAATTGCAGCTGCCACTGCCGCTCCCGAGGAACCACCGCTGAAAATACCCTCTTCTTTTACCAAGCGGCGCGTCCACAAGAAGGACTCCTTGTCGGTGACACGGATCACTTCATCTACCAAAGACAGATCCAATGTCGAAGGCAGAAAGTCTTCCCCAAAACCCTCAACCTTATAAGGTGCAGCCCTTGCATCTTCGGGAATATTACCGCCATTTTGCCAGGTCTCCAGCAAGATCGAGCCGGCTGGATCTACTCCGACGATTCGGATCGCCGGGTTTTTCTCTTTCAGATAACGTCCCACTCCTGTGATTGTGCCACCAGTGCCCATGGCGATCACTATATCGGTCACGCGCCCCTGGGTCTGCTCCCAGATTTCCGGACCAGTGGTCAGATAATGACTGCGAGGGTTCTCTGGATTGTGGTACTGGTTGGCCAGGATAGCATTGGGGGATTCAGATACAATCCGGCGGGCTACACTGTAATACGAGCGCGGATCATCTGGCTCGACAGCAGTGGGGGTAATGACCACTTTGGCACCAAAGGCGCGCAGAAACTGGATTTTCTCCTGGCTCATCTTGTCGGGCATGACGAATACCGTGCGGTAACCCTTGATGGCACAGGCAATGGCTAAGCCTACACCCGTATTACCAGATGTGGCTTCCACGACCAATCCGCCGGGTTTGAGCCGGCCGCTACGCTCAGCCTCATCGATGATATTCAAGGCAATGCGGTCTTTGACCGATCCACCCGGGTTGAAAAATTCGACCTTTGCGTACACGGAACAGGGCAACCCCCGTCCAAGGCGAGTCAAATGAACGAGGGGAGTATTGCCGATCGTTTGCAGGATATCTTCATATACCCGTAATGTGTCGGAAGTTGAGAGACCATTTGTGCTCATATTTCCATCCATTAAGATCAAAAATATTGGTTTATTTGTTAATTGCCTCTAAGCGTACCAGAAGTATATTCAAGCGACAAGGGTTGCAAAATAAAAAAATATGGTGCAGCCACTGGCTGAGCAGCGGACTACACCATTTGAATCGTTGACCTAGGGTTGATGGCTACATGCCTGCCATGAATGCCAGACCAACCGTACCCGGACCAGCGTGGGTGCCGACCACAGGGCTGAGTTCAGAGAATACGCTTTCTACGATCTTCAATTGCGTCTTGGCTTCTTCATGTATTTCCTTGGCTTCATCGTGGGCATTGGCATGCAGAGTCGCCAGACGCACAGGCTCCCTCTCACCGATCCGCTCCTTGACCAACTCGATCAGGCGAAGGAGTGATTTTTTGCGCGTCCGCACTCTTTCCACGGGTTCGATACGCCCGTCACGTACCTCCAGGATAGGCTTTATACTCAAGGCTGAACCCAGGAAACGCTGCCCACCGCCTATTCTCCCCCCCCGATGCAAGAATTCGAGGGTATCCACAGTTAAGAGCACACCCACATGGTTAGTGGCTTTCTCTGCTAAGGCCTTGCATTCCGCCAGGCTGGCACCCTGCTCTGCCAGGCGTGCCACCGAGAGCACAATAAAGCCCATGGCCATGGCAGTAGTGGTAGAGTCAACAATCTCAATCGGTGCATCAGGAAACATCTCGCGTGCTTGCAGGGCTGAATCGATCGTTTTCGAAAAGTGTTTGGAAAGCAGGACTGCCAATACTTCATAATCCTCGTCGATGAGCTGCTTGAAGATCTGCTGGAAAGAGGCGATGTTAACCTGCGAGGTGGTGGGCATCACTGTTGTATTTGTCAAGCGGGTATAGAACTCTTCTGGGGTGATATCAACGCCATCCAGGTAAGTTTTGTCCCCCCATATTAAGATCTGTGGTGCAACCGTTATATTATATTGATCAACAAGGTCTTTGGGGATGTAGGCAGTGCTGTCAGTGACTAGCGCTACTTTTGACATATTTCCTCCTCCGGCAAATATATGCATTTGCGTATTACTATTCAATCATCTATAACCCATTTTACATGGCAAAGTTACGCGAGAAATACCATGCATTCGGCTACCTGGGTTATTAGAATTAGGGAAAGTATCAAGATGAAGGGTTTACGGAAAACGAATTCCAATTTTCGAAAGGCGGATATCTTGACAAGGGTGTGTATTGATGCTAATATGAATTTTATTCAGCAATACTTGGTTTCACATAATGAAACCCGTCTCAACTCCCACGAGATCGCGATATAACATAGAAGCCCTGGAGCGCGGGCTGGATATCCTCGCGCTCTTCACCTCAGATACCCCCTCCCTTTCCTTAACTCAAATTGTTGAAATCCTGAACATCAATAAGAGCACGGCTTACCGCGTGCTCTCCACCTTGGAAGGGCTCAACTATCTGGAGCGAGATCCAATTACGCGTCTCTACCGGCCTGGTTTAAAAGTTCTCCAGCTTGGGTTCACAGCCATCAGCAACCTCGATGTGCGTGAGGTGGCTCACCCGTTCCTGGTGAAATTGTCGCAAGATTTGGGTGAAACAGTGAGCCTGGCAGTATTGGACGGTCTTTATACGGTCTATGTGGATCGCGTTCGCAACCAGGCCATTGTAGGGGTAGTTTTGGGGGTGGGGTCCCGGCTACCAGCTCATTGCTCATCCTTGGGTAAGGTGCTGCTCAGTGACCTGCCCACCGACGAATTGGAGAGGCGCCTCGCTCAAGCTGAATTGACATCTTTCGCCCCCAACACGATCAGTAACCAGCAGGACTTAATAAGCGAATTGTCCAAAGTGAGGGAACAAGGCTATGCCATAGGAGACGAGGAACTGGCGGTTGGATTGCGTGCCGCCGCAGCCCCTATTCGGGATATCAATCACCGGATTGTGGCAGCCATCAACGCAACTGGGGCAACCATCAACATTAGTTATGAACGCCTCAACAATGAAATCATACCGGCTCTCATAGAGACCGCTCATCAAATATCCATTACCCTAGGGTACACACCAAATTGAAGCATAAAAAGGATTAAGCTATGGATTTCAATCTCTCTGAAGAACATCTACAAGTGCAAAAGGTTGTCCACGACTTCTGCCAAAAAGAAGTCGCACCGATTATCAAAGAGGCTGACCGCACCCAAACCATGCATCCCAGCATTCTACCGCGCATGGCAGAACTGGGCATCTTGGGCATCTGCATACCCGAAAAATACGGCGGGCAAGGTTTCGATTACATCACGCTTGGCCTGGTTTGCGAGGAATTAGAAGCCATGGATACCCATTTGCGGGTTGTGATGTCTGTGCACATGGGACTGAACAGCATGGCGCTTCTCCAGTGGGGCACCGAGGAGCAAAAACAAAAATTCCTCGTGCCACAGGCTCGCGGTGAGAAGTATGCCATGTTCGGACTCACCGAGCCGGGCGTGGGCAGCGACGTGGCAAACATGGCGTCCACCGCTCGCCGCGATGGAGATTCTTACATCATCAACGGTGAGAAGATGTGGATTTCACTGGCTACCAGAGCCCACAATATCTTATGGGTGGCGCGAACCAACCCTGAGCGACCAGATCCGCATGACCAGCTCTCCGCTTTTATTATCGAAACCGACCGACCGGGTATTTCGGTTGGGGATATCCACGGCAAGCTTGGCGTGCGTGCGGGCTCCACCGGCTGGGTAAGCTGCCAGGATGTACGCGTGCCCGCCAGCAATCGCCTGGGCGAAGAAGGAGAAGGCTTCAAAATCGCCATGTCCTGCCTGGATAACGGTCGTTATACCGTGGGAGCCGGAGCAGTCGGCTTGATCCGTGCCAGCCTGGAAGCCAGCGTGAAATATGCCAAGGAGCGCAAAGCCTTTGGTAAAGAGATCAGCAAGCACCAGCTTGTACAGCAGAAAATTGCCACGATGGTGCGGGATTATGAAATCGGACGACTGCAATACCTGCAGGTAGGCTGGATGAAAAACATGGGTTTGCGCAACACGCGCGAGACATCTCTGCTCAAGTGGTTTGCCACCGACGCCTCGTTCGAGGCCGCCCATCAGGCCATACAAATCCATGGCGCCTATGGATACAGCGATGAATATGATGTTGAACGCTATCTGCGCAACGCACGCGGCGCCATAATTTATGAAGGCACCAGTGAAATCCACCAACTCATACAGGCTGGCTATGCTCTAGGCTACCGTAAGGATAGCAAGCTGCGCTGTGAACTACCTGCTTACGACGAAAAAGAGTGGCGAACTTCGTGAGTATTCAATGAGCCCATCAGCGCTGGCTGGTTTACGTGTGATTGACTTCTCAAGGGTGCTGGCAGGTCCCTACTGCACCATGCTCTTAGCTGACCTCGGGGCTGATGTAATCAAGGTTGAGCATCCGCAGGGTGGTGATGACACACGCCAATGGGGACCTCCCTGGTTGGATGGCGAGAGCGCCTATTTCCTGAGCGTGAACCGCAACAAACGCAGCCTGACACTGAACCTGAAACACCCAAAAGGGCGAGAGCTAGCTCACCAGTTGGCGATCAGCGCAGATATTTTGGTAGAAAACTTCAAAGTGGGCACAATGGCGAAGTATGGGCTGGATTATGAAACCCTGAGCCAGCAAAATCCAGGGGTAATATATTGCAGCATCACCGGCTATGGGCAAAATGGGCCAGACCGCGACCGTGCCGGGTATGATTTTATCGTCCAGGCTGAGGCAGGGCTGATGTCCATCATTGGCCCACCAGAAGGGCCCCCGTATAAAGTTGGTGTGGCGATTGTGGATATAACCGCCGGCATGTTCGCCAGTCACGCCATCCTGGCTGCGCTGTACAGCCGCCAACAAACTGGCCGCGGTCAAATGATTGATATCGCCTTGCTGGATTCTCAGATCGCCTGGTTAGCCAATGTAGCCCAAAATTACCTTGTCTCTGGTCAGGCTCCAAAACGCTATGGCAATGCCCACCCCAACATTGTCCCCTATGAAGTCTTTCAGACATCAGATGGCTACCTAGCCCTTGGCGTAGGAAACGATAAACAATATCAACGGCTGTGTGATGTCGCTGGACGGACTGACCTGCGGGATGATGCCCGCTTTCAGACCAATCCAGGGCGGGTTACATTTCGCGATGAGTTGATACCAAAGTTACAGGAAGTCTTCCGAAGCCGCCCCACCGCAACCTGGATCGAACAACTCAGCGCAATGGGCATACCCGTGGGTCCGATCAACGACATCCCCACCGTTATGCAACACCCTCAGGTACAGGCTCGCCAAATGGTCCAAATAATCCAACGACCGGATGGAAAAGACGTTCCCCAGCTTGGACCAGTAGCCAAATATTCTGCGACACCAGCCCGCATCTATCGCCACCCTCCTGCCCTAGGAGAGCATAGCCAAGAGATCTTACGCCAGGACCTCAACCTGGCTGATCATGAGATTGAAGAATTGATTCTAGAGAAAGTGATTGCGTAATTCCTGAGCGAGATCATCTATGACAGAAAAGTTTTATCACCTGATCAACGGCGAAAAAGTTGAAGGCAGCGACTGGTTCGAGCGGCGCAACCCGGCGAATACAAATGAAGTTGTGGGACTATTCCCAAAAGGCAACCAGGAAACGGCGCGCCACGCGCTCGAAGCAGCTGAAGCCGCTTTCCCCAAATGGGCTGCTACCCCCCCTCCTGCCCGGGGTGATATCCTCTCTCGGGCTGCCGAGATCATCCACCAGCGACTGGATGAACTGGCAGAGCTGATGACGCGAGAAGAAGGCAAAACTTTCGCCGAATCTCGGGCTGAGGTAGCCAGGGCGCGAGACATATTTCGCTATTACAGTGCCGAAGGCCGGCGAATCAGCGGGGAGACCTTACCTGCCGACAAAGAAAAATCCATCCTTTTTACCCGTCGAGAGCCGCTTGGTGTGGTTAGCATCATCACCCCATGGAATTTTCCCATGGCGATTCCAGCCTGGAAGCTCGGCCCGGCCCTGGTAGCTGGATGCAGTGTAGTCTTTAAACCGGCTTCCCTCGCCCCATTGTGCGCATTGCGCCTGGTGGAGATATTGCACGAAGCCGGCTTGCCCAAGGGCGTGTTGAATTTCATCACCGGATCAGGGCGTGAAGTTGGCGACGTGCTAGTGACCAGTCCAACTGTGCGCGGCATCTCATTCACCGGCTCTTACCCGGTAGGGCATCGCATACACCAGTCAGCAGCTCCTGGCATGGCGCGCACACAGCTGGAAATGGGCGGAAAAAATCCCCTGGTCGTGCTAGACGATGCCGACTTGAATCTGGCGGTCAATCTGGCGGCAGCGGGTGGCTTTGGTCTCACCGGTCAGGCTTGCACCGCTACCAGTCGTGTCATCGTGCAGCGTGGCATCCTGCCCGAATTTTCTAGCCGGCTGGTGGAGCGGGCGCGTTCCATCGTCGTCGGCAATGGAATGCAAGGCGCCCATATGGGCCCAGCCGTTGACGAAGCCCAGCTCCAAACCGATTTGGAATATATTGACATTGGAAAAAGCGAGGGCGCGCAACCGCTGCTGGTCGGTGGCTCAATAAAGGGTAGCACGCCTGGCTTTTTTGTATCCCCCACCATATTTGCCGATGTCAACCCCGAAATGCGCATTGCCCAGGAAGAAATCTTCGGACCTGTAATCGGCATTATGCCGGTTGAATCGATGGAAGAGGCGATTTCCTACGCCAACCGCATCGAGTTCGGTCTTTCGGCGGGTCTTGTCACCAACAACCTGCGCCACGCCCTTGTATTTGCGGAAAATATCGAGGCAGGTGTAGTGAAAATCAACCAGACTACGGGAGGAGTAGCCATCCAAGCGCCTTTTGGTGGTTTCAAGAAAAGCAGCAGCAACACTTTCCGCGAGCAAGGCAAGACGGCTGTAGATTTCTATAGCCGCACAAAGTCAGTTTACATAGACTATCCAGCTTGATCCAATCGAGCGGGTATCAATAGAAACAAAGATAAATGTCAAACACCGCAGACACGTCCTCAATATCGGCTGCACCTATTTTGACGGTCAAATTGCGCCTGCGTATGTCGGAGCACGATGTCCATTACGGGGGAGGGCTGGTGGATGGCGCCCGGCTGATGGCTCTATTCGGCGACGCAGCCACCGAACTATGCATCCGACACGATGGTGATGAAGGACTCTTCCGTGCCTATAACCGGGTAGAATTCCTGCGCCCCGTCCACGCGGGTGATTTCCTGGAAATCACCGCCCACCTGGTCGGTGTAGGGCGCACGTCCCGCCAGATGCGTTTTCTCGTCCACCGCACGATCTGCTCAGCCTACAGCACTGAAAACCCATCGGCTGCTGAGGTGCTAAGCGAGCCCGAACTGGTTGCCATCGCTGAGGGCACCTGTGTAGTGCCATTTGACAAACAGCGAAGGCGGGAGGGTTAAATGGTGCAGCCGCTGATCATCACCGCTGCAGTGGTCGGGGCGGAATTGTCCCGCCAGGATACGCCTTTCTTGCCCCTCACCCCAGACGAGATCGCTGAGGAAGCCTGGGAAGCCCAACAGGCTGGGGCTGCAATGGTCCATCTCCATGCGCGCGCCGCTGATGGCTCCCCCACCCAAGACATCCAGGCCTATCAAAGCATCATCCAGGCTGTGCGGTCCCGCTGCCCCGATCTGATCATCCAAGTTTCTACTGGTGGAGCAGTGGGCATGAGCGCCGAAGAGCGTTTGCAACCTCTAGCTCTCCAGCCAGACATGGCTAGTCTTACTACCGGCACGGTCAACTTTGGCGAAGAGGTTTTCTACAACAGCCTCCCCATGATACGCCAGTTTGCACGTGCCATGCTGGAGAAGAACATCCGCCCAGAATTGGAGATCTTCGACAGCGGCATGATCGCAAATGCGCTGCGCTTGTTTAAAGAAGGACTGCTACTCGAACCGCTCCATTTCAACTTCGTTCTGGGTGTCCCGGGTGGCGCCGCCGGAACGCTGAAAAACCTGATGCACATGGTCGAGTCAGTGCCACCAAGCAGCACCTGGTGCGCGAGCGGCATTGGCGCAGCCCAACTACCTCTGACCACCATGGCCATTCTTTTGGGTGGACATGTCCGTGTTGGCCTGGAGGACAACATCTACTACCGGCGAGGTGAGCTGAGCCAGGGCAATGCTCCGCTAGTTGCCCGAGTTTTCCGGTTGGCTGGCGAGCTTGGTCGCCCGCTGGCAACACCAAATGAAGCTCGTCGCATCTTGAACCTTGAGCGAGAAAAAGCATGAATGTGGGTAACCGCTACGGAGAACATCGCGTGATTTACCCGCCTGGTGCGTTGCCGCAGGCCGCGCAGCGATTGGATAATCAGACGCCACCCCTCGATAACGAGATCGGTATTACCGTGCAGGCATTACACATCACTTCGACCAGCTTTTACCGCTTGTGGAACGAAGCAGATGAAAATGCAAACAGTTTCGCCAACAAGATCAAGGAAATCGTTAGCTCTCGTGGTAAATTCCAGGATCCAGTTACTGGATCGGGCGGGGTCCTAAAGGGCGTGGTCGATTTTGTTGGTCCAGCCTTAAATATTGCCCTGAAAGTGGGTGACCCAATTGTCACTATGGTTTCGCTGGCTCTCACTCCTTTGCGTCTTGACCAAGTGTATGATGTGCACCCCGCTAGCGGGCAGGTTGAAGTTCAAGGCTATGCCATCTTGTTTGAATCCGGACTATGGGCTATACTTCCGAGCGATTTACCTGTCCCGCTCGCCATGATCGCTTTGGATGTCGCCGGCGCTCCAGCTTATGCTGCTCGACATGTACGCGCTGGTCAACGAATTCTGGTTATTGGTGGTGGAAAAGCTGGGATGTTGTGCCTGCATGAAATTAAAAAGCATGCTGGATCAGCGGGTCAAGTAATCCTGGTAGAAAAGAATGCCGATCGCTGCCAGGCAGCCCTGGAGCTCGGCCTCGCTGATGAGGCTTTGAACCTGGACGCGACCCGCGCATTGGATGTATTCAGCCAAATTAATAATATAACAAACGAAAAGCTAGCCGATGTCAGCTTTAATTGCGCCAGTCTCCCTGGTACAGAAATGGCGACAATCCTCTCGACCCGCGATGATGGAGAGATATTCTTTTTCAGTATGGCAACTGAATTTAGCCGCGCCGCGCTTGGCGCAGAGGGTGTGGGAAAACCGGTCAGAATGATCATCGGCAATGGCTATTTACCTGGTCACGCAGAAATCGCATTGCGAATCCTGCGGGAGAACAAGCCATTGCGCGATTATTTAAGCCGTTGCCTCGCATGAAACGAATATCTTGAGGCTTCCCGAATCTAATAGAAAAGGAGGTCAAATAATCATATTGACACATCTTACTGCCACCCAAAGTTCGTGATCCATTGTAAAACACCATATCTTACATTTAACCGGAGGATGCAATGAAAAGAAATGTCCTGTTTTCCTTGATCGCTGTCTTGATGGTGCTGTCTATGCTGCTCAGCGCATGCGGTGGTGGGGCAGCTACACAGGCACCGGCAGAGACTGAGGCTCCGCCAGCAGAGACAGAGGCTCCACAAGCAGTGGATAAGGTTCGTGTGGGTGCGATGTATCCACTGACGGGTGACCTAGCCAAACTGGGTGAAGAAAACAAGAACGGTCTTCAACTCGCTATTGACGAAATCAATGCAGCAGGTGGGATCAAAGCACTCGGCGGCGCTC
>DATCYX010000310.1:0-4889 GCA_036526235.1 Anaerolineales bacterium
AGTCAATGCCTGCATGGCTTGGTTATATGGAATGGTGGGGTCGAGATAGACCTCATCAGTGCGCGCCACAAGATTTTCTACCTGCCACCCTACCAGCCCCACAGGATTCTCTCCCAAGCTAAGGAGCAAATAAGCCTTCTCTCCAAATGCCTCCATGATGTCGTCACGCTGCAATTTGCGCTTGCCTCCGCTAAGGCGGGTGATCAGAGAGGCAATTTCACTAGCCTGCCGTGGTCGTGCGCGTTGTACCGCTAGCTCACCTTCGGCTGCCTTAACCGAGCGCAAAGATCCAGTTTCGGCGGCTGGGAAAAGTTCTTGCCAAGCTGCCACAACCTGCTTCCAGGTATCCTCAAAGGAGCCATCATTGCGGATGACATAGTTAGCTGCGGCAACCTTTTCATCTTGGGGTGGCTGGGATGCGATGCGTTGGCGGGCAACCGCTTCGCTCATGCCACGTTTCTTCATCAGGCGCACCAGCTGAATTTCCTGCATGGCATGCGTGACCCACAGCGAGTCGCACATTAACTGCAGGCCCGATTCGAGCAGCTTGATCGCCTCGATGACAATCACCCTTTGGGTAGAGCGCCGGATGAGCACGTCGATGGCCTGGGTGACCAAAGGATGGATTATGCTCTCCAGGCGTGCCAGGGCTTCCGCATCGGCAAATACAATGCGCGCCAGTTTAGCCCGGTCAACCTGCCCATCGGAGCCCAATACCCATTTCCCAAATGTTTCCACCACTGGTTGGTAGCCTGGCGCGCCCTTTGCGATAGCCCGGTGCCCTAGAGCATCAGCGTCGATGCCATACGCGCCAAGATGCTCCAGCATCCTGCGCACCACGCTTTTACCCGTAGCAATGTTCCCCGTCAACCCTATCACATATTTGCCTGACCAAGCGCTCATTGGGCCTCCTGCAGACGACGGTTTACTCGCATACCCCATTGTAGCCTTTGCATGGCAGAATGTCAAAGGTAGGAAAATCGCCTATCAAAAATATGAGTTACCAGAACATGGGATGGATGGGAGGAATACAACATATATGATCAACCCCGAATTTAATCTTTCCGGGGTTAATCACATACTTCAACCCCCACCCGCCGTTCGGCCAGGCAGGGGGAGGGAGAAATATTTTAAACCAGACACAAAATTAGCTGAGCCTGTTCAACCTGTGCGCGTATGAGACAGGCGCGGATCCAGCGCGTCGCGCAGACCATCCCCCAGAAGGTTGAAGGACAAAACCACCAGCATTAAAGCAATGCCCGGGAAAAAGGTCAAGTGCGGGGCGTTGAAGAGGTTTTTGTATTCTTGCCCTACCATCAATCCCCATTCAGGGGTGGGATGTTGGGCGCCCAAACCGAGGAACGATAATGCCGCCGCGTCGAGAATGGCCGTGGCGATGCCTAACGTACCTTGCACAATCAGCGGAGTGAGCGAGTTGGGCAAGATATGCTTCAATACCACCGTGACGCTATCCGCGCCCAGGGCGCGCGAGGCACTGACGAAGTCCATTTCTTTCAGCAGGAGAACGCTGGCGCGCGTTACCCGCGCGAATGTGGGGATCGAGACAATGCCAATCGCCAGCAAGGCGTTAATCAGCCCAGGCCCCAAAACGGTCACAATAGCAATCGCCAGCAGCAGGGAGGGAAATGCCAGGAGCACATCCATACTGCGCATGATGACATTATCCACCCAGCCGCCGGCATAACCGCTGACCAACCCCAGGATGGTCCCAATAATAATGGCGAAGGTGACCGTGGTGAAACCAATGATTAAGGACAGTCTTGCGCCATATAGCACGCGGCTGAATTCATCGCGCACATTGCCATCAGTGCCAAAAAAATGCTGGGGTTGATCTTGCGGGCAACCCAATAAATGGATGCACGGCGGAGCGCGTTTTGCTACCTGCTCAATACCGATTAATGGTTTCAACGGATCGTGGGTTGACAGGAGCGGCGCAAAGATAGCAATTAAAGTCATGCTAAGCAGGATGACGATACCAAATACAGCTGACCGATTGCGCAGCAAGATACGGATAGTTGTTCTGATCCGGCTAGGTGATCTTTCAGCGATAATAGGCACGTCAGTTGAAGATGCTGTAGCCTGCATAGTCAGCTCAGTTGGATGCGTGGATCGAGAAAGGCGTAGAGTACATCAACAATAAGATTAATAACAACATAAACTATAGCGATCACCAGGGTAAATGCCTGCACCACAGTGTAATCGCGCGCGGTGATGGATTCAAAAAGTGTTCTACCCACGCCTGGAAGGCTGAAAACCGTCTCAGTGAGCACTGCCCCGCTGAGTAACCCGCCTAACGAGAGACCGATAATGGTCACCACGGGCAGGAGGGCATTGCGCAAGGCGTGACGGAATACAACCTGGGGCATCCTCAACCCTTTGGCGCGCGCGGTGCGGATATAATCCAGCCCGAGGACATCCAGAATACTTGAGCGCGTCATGCGAGCGACAATTGCCAAGGGAATCGTGCCCACTGCCACAGACGGCAGGATCATATGGCTCCAAACATCTGCGAGCACTTCCCAGTTTCTAGTCACCAAAGCGTTGAACGTGTACAAGCGGGAGATGAACTCCACAACGGCAAGCCAGAATGGTGACAGATCCGTCAGATTCCAGGTCTCCGCCAGAGAGGGTAGCGAGAAGCCGGAAGATATCCGTCCAGATGGGGGCAGCCAGAGAAAAGTATCTTTAAGAATTATTGCAAAAAAGTATTCCAGCAGCAAACCCAGGACGAAAACTGGCGTGGATACCCCCACGTTCGCCAAAATCATGGTGCTCAGATCGATCGGCGAGTTCCGCCAGTAGGCCGAGATAATACCCAATGGCACACCTACGATCGTGGCGAACAGCATGGCATAGAAGGCAAGCTCGATGGTGGTTGGGAGCCGCTCAGCGAGGATTTCAGTCGCTGGTCTCCCCTGGCGCAAGGAAACCCCCAGATCGCCTTGAAAGACATCACGCATATAGATGCCAAATTGCACGGGGATCGGACGATCCAAGCCCATGCGTTTGATGAAGGCGTCGCACACTTGATCGGTGGCGCGCTCACCCAGCACTGCCCGGCACGGATCGCCAGGCAGCAATCTCGCCAGAGCGAAAGTGGCGAATAATATGCCAAAAAATACCGGAAGCGAGGATAACAAACGTCGGGCAATGTACTGCGTCATGGCATAATCAATACATGATTTTGATGGGGCATTGCAAGAAGCAATGCCCCATCGTTGACTATTAACTTAATCGTAGTTTATGGTGGGGGCGGGTTCAGGAAGCCGCCGAACAAGCCGGAGAAGTAGGAGAAATTACCATCTCGACCGACATGCAGCGGGTGAGCCGCGTCCCACTGGACGACATAAGACAGGACCACATCGTTGGCATCCAGCGTGGAGCCGTCGTGGAACAGTACTCCCTCGCGGAGATTGAACACCCACTCAGTGGCATCATCATTCGATGTGTAACCAGTTGCCAGCGAAGGGATCACCTCTACGCCACCCACTTCATAGGCAAGCAACGACTCGCCAATCTGCTCACAGGCACGCAGGGATTCACCATCAGACTCATCGGCGCAGTACAGGCCAATCGGCTCGGCATTCTGCATGAAGGTGAAGGTGTCTTGTCCCTCAATGTACATAACCTCCAGGCTTTCGTTGCCCAGCGGGCTGGCGTGAGCACCCTGGACATCAGCCTTGTAGGCAGCCGCAGAAGCACCATGGGCGATGGGGATCATGGGTACATGCTGCTTGAGCAGGTCGTTGACCTCGGCGTAGATCACCCGGCGGGCCTCCTCGTCACCTAATTGGGCAGCTTGACTGAGTCGTGAGGTGATGTCATCCCACTTGGTTCCAAACTGGTCGGTTGCGCCAGTTCCAAAGTGGTAATCATAGAAGTTGGTCGGATCAGGATAGTCGCCCGTCCAGCCTAACAGATGCAGGCCTTCTAGCTCGCCGTTATCGGACATATCGATAAAGGTGCCCGATTCGATCTCAACAATCTCTACGTCGATATTGAGATTTTCCTTCAACTGGGCAGCAATATCCTGGGCGACAACTGGCGGTTCTGGCAGGTAGCCGCGGAAGACATTGCGGTAGTTAAGCACAGTTTTGAACCCATCCGGGAAACCAGCCGCGGTGAGCAATTCCTTGGCTTTGGCGACGTCGAACTCGTACCATTGTGAATCGGCGCGGGCCAGCAGGCCTTCCGGCAGGAATTGATCAGCAACAGCTGACCCAGGCGGGTAGAAGGTATCCACGATGCGCTTGCGGTCAATCGCCATGGCGATGGCCTGGCGAACTTCTTCTTTGTCATAGGGTGCGTAAGTATTGTTCATCCCGACATAGAAAATATTGAACGCCGCACGAGGTGTCAGTTGCAGAGTGGCATCAGCCTGAACGTTGGGGATGTCATCCGGCGCAACGTTATCGATGCCATCGACTGTGCCTGCCTGCAGCTCGATCAACTTCTGGGCGCCTTCCTGGCTCCATTTGAGTTCGGCGGTTGGAGCTTTGGCAGGGTCGCCCCAGTAATCTTCGAAGCGCTTGAGCACAACACTCTCGCCGCGATTCCAGGCCTCGAGTACGAAGGGTCCTGTACCAACCGGTTTCTCAACCAATTCACCCCCACCACCTGTGGCTTCTAAGTATTCAGCGGGGTGAATCTGGAAAGCAGAGAAGGCAGCGATAGCGGGCATAGCCGGTACTGGGACGCACATGGTGAACTTAACGGTCAGCTCGTCCACAGCCTCGATGGATTTGATTACGCCACCGTACTCACAATCCGGCGCCTCATACTTCATGCCCTCATAGCCAGCTGGCTCTTCGGTCATGGCAGGTGCCTCTGTGGGGGCTTCTGGGGGAGGCGGCGGGGGTTCAGTGGGT
>DATCYX010000311.1:0-10210 GCA_036526235.1 Anaerolineales bacterium
GGGCTTTTCTGAGTTCGGTTGTGCTTCTTTCCATTAACACCTGCTCTATGCGGGTTTAGTTGGATAAAAATATATAACTCGTCATTGCGCCTGGGCATTTCGGTTGTCCATAGATCGAACAACTTGCTCCAATCCAGCGGCAAAAGAAAGGATCAATGCTTCAGAAAAATCTTCACGCCCCACCTCACCTGTGATGCGCCCCTGATGCATTACCAGGATGCGGTCGCACATTCCAATTAGCTCGGGCAAATCCGAAGAGATCATAATCACGCCGACGCCTGTTGCAGCGAAATCGCGCAACCTGGCATAGATCTCAGCCCGCGCGCCGACATCCACGCCGCGGGTGGGCTCGTCGAAAATGATTACTTCGGGCTGGATGCCCACCCACATGGCTATCAGTGTTTTCTGCTGGTTCCCGCCCGACAGGTTGAGCACCTTCTTTTCCATAGAAGGCGTTACAATGTCAAATTGCCTGACCATCTCTCCGGCGTAACGCTCGAGGAGCGGGTGTCTGACGAAACCTAAGCGACTTGTGAACTTATTGAACGAGGGGGCAACCAGGTTATCGCGTAGTGACATACTCAGAAAGAGCCCCTGGCCCTTTCGATCTTCGGTAAGGTAGGCGATTCTGTATCGTATAGCATCTTCCGGTTTGCGGATATTCAGCTCGTTACCATTCAATATGATCCGCCCGCTATCTCTACGGTCGATACCGAAGATCGCCCGTCCCACTTCAGTACGCTTTGCACCAACCAAACCAGCGAAGCCGAGGATCTCTCCACGCCTCAAGCTGAAGCTGACATCCTGGAATGAGCCCCGGCGAGAGAAGCCCTCCACGCGAAAATATTCATCTCGGTCTTTGTCCGTGCGAGCGCCATATAAGTGAGTAATCTGCCGGCCTACCATCATGGCAACTAGGTTATTCTCGGTAACATCTCTGATTGGCTTGCTGTCGACATACTTGCCATCCCGCATGACCATCACCCGGTCCGCAATCTGGAATACTTCGGAGAGTTTGTGGGTTATGTAAATGAAAGACATTCCCTGCGCCTGCAGGCGGCGGATATTCTGGAACAGATAAGCAATCTCGCTCTCAGTGAGGGACGAGGTAGGCTCATCGAGGATGAGCACCTTGGGGTTTGTTGAGATGGCCTTAAGGATCTCCAGGATCTGCTGCTGACCCATGGAAAGTTGCTTGACCAGCCAGCGAGGGTTCAAGTCCAGCTCGAACCGGTCCAGAAAGTCCGCGGTTTGACGGTACAGCTCACCCCATCGGATAACGTTCAGCGCGCCAACCGGCTGCCGGTTTACAAAGATATTCTCGGCTACCGAGAGGCTGCCCACCAACGACAGCTCCTGGAAAACCATGCTGATGCCAGATCGGATGGCATCTTCGGGTGAGTTGAACACCAGCGGACGGTCTTCCAGTAAGATCTGGCCCTCATCCGGACGCAGGGCGCCGCCCAGGATCTGCATGAGGGTGCTCTTCCCGGCGCCGTTCTCACCCACCAGCGCCAGGATTTCGCCCCGCCTCAGGCTCAGGCTGACGTGGTCCACCGCCAGCACTCCTGGGAAGCGCTTGCAGATGTGTTCTGCCCGTAAAACGTCTTCCATCGGATCCTTAGAGGGGCACAGCCAGTGTTGGGACAGCGCAGGACGCGAAGCACTCGCCGTGCCCCTATTTGAGGGAGGGTTATTTCGTATAGAGCGCGTTGGCGTCTAAGAAATACTGCAGGTTGCTGGCGTCGATATAGTTGACCGACATGAACACGTTGGTCGGGCCAGTTGAAGCGCCCGCTTTGGCGTTATCAGTAGTTAGCGGCGCCTGGTTGTGGACATAGTTGTACAGGGTTTGCAGACACCAGAAGGCCATGGCTGCGTCGTCCTGAGCCACGGTACCGGTCAGGGTGCCTTTCTGGATCTTCTCCAGCACGTCGGAGTTGCGATCCATGGCAACGGTCTTCACCTGACCCACCTTGCCTGCCTCTTCGACCGCAGTAGCAGCACCGATCCCGCCGGTGGAGTCCGTGCCGACGAAGGCTGCCAGGTCAGGATAGCGCTGCATGATATCTTTTGCCACACTGACGGCGGTCACCGTGTCGGCCTTGGTGTCGCCAACCTGAACGACCTCGATGTCGGGGTAGGCTTCGAAGGCAGCACGAAAACCGGTTTCGCGATCATCGAACATCCCCACACCAGGGATGCTAAGGATGGCCACTTTGCCCTTGCCCCCCAGAGCTTCGGCGATCTTAACGCCACCGGTGAATCCCAGGTCGTACTGGCGCGAGCCCACGAAGGCTATACGCTTGGATTCGGGTAGGTCACCCAGGATGGTCACCACCGGGATGCCTGCCTCAGTGGCCTTGTTGATCGAAGGGGTGAGGACGGGCTCGACGGCGAAGGTACAGATGCCCTTGGGTTTCTTGGCGATGGCCTGGTCGAAGGCTGCCACCATGGCGTTCATATCATATTCAGCCGGGCCTACATATGTGGCCGTGACGCCCAGGCGCTCTCCAGCCCATTTCCAGCCGTATTTGTGGGCGTTGAAGAACTCCAGGTTGCCCATGGCAGAGACATAGATATACTCTTCGTCCGCTGTGGCTGGCTGAGCGCTCTCGGGCTGGGCTTCGCTGGCCGGGGCAGCTGGCTGCTGTGCGCAGGCTGCTGCGAGCATAGAAATAGCGACCAGAAAGCCAATCAGGATATACATTTTGTTTTTCATGCGACCTTCTCCTTCTTACGTTAGACTTTTTCTTAGGGCAAGAATGCCGATGCACCCCACCCTTTTATTGCCTAGCTCAGCGAGCGACCCGCTTGCCGCCGCCGAGCACATCAGCCTTCATAAGATCCTGCACTTCGTGGCGGGTGACGATGGGTAAGTCGAACATCAAAGTTTGCTTAATACGTGTGGCAGCGTCTCCGACCAACACGCCTTTTGCGATACCATCAGGGTTGAAACCGGTAGTCAGCAAACCATAGTAAAATCCGCCGTTCCAGGTATCACCGCCACCCAAACGGTCCAGCAGTACCATAGGCTTGACTGCCGGCGAGCGGAAGAAATGCCCCTCAGCGTCCATGGCAGCCGCCTCCCAACGGTGCTGTTCAAAAGTGTCTGGATAGCGGATGGTGATGGCAACTATGCGGGTCTTGAACAGCTCGCCTACCTGCTCGGCGAAGGCCTTGATGTCAGAGTCGGTCAACTCGCCGATATCTCCTTTATCAATTTGCTCGGCGCTGTACTGCCCGCAGCCAATACCGTACAGAGCGGCCATATCCTCGATTGTCGTGATCAGGATGTCAATGTAATCGGAGATAAGAGGCGTCATGACGGCTTTGCATTGCTCAGGCTTCCACAACGTGGAGCGATAGTTAAAATCCAGACCCACCAGGGTATCAGGTTGCCGATTTGCCATCGCCTCGTGGAAGGTATCCAGTAGGTAGTTGTGCTCGTATTTGCTATGGTTTGCCAGTCCGAAGGTGATGCCGGAGGTGTGGAACAGCTTGCAGTCTCGCAGGGCAGATCCCCAGTCCACCATACCTGGGGATAGACGACTGGCGGCTGAACACATGCGCTGATAATAGGCTACACTCTTGCGAGGGGTGCGGCCTAGCTCATAGAGCAGACGACCAATTGGCTCAGCCTTGGGGGCCCAAACAATGTAGTCGGTGTGGATGCCCTGGCTTCGTGCTGTGTCACGTACCATCCAACCGTAGGGATTGTCTGGCAGGCGAGTGATATAAGCGGATGGGATGCCCAGGCGAGCAAGGGTCATCGCCAGAGTATATTCGCTGCCTGCCAGTGAGATGTGTACCTGGCGGGTCATCTCCAGGCGCTGCATATCTGTGGGTGTATCTCGTACCATGCATTCGCCAATGGTAACAAATGCTGGCCCTTTATCGGCGAAGCCGCTCAGGTCGTCCTGTATGATGTTATATTGGACCTTCTGATCGCTCATAAATGAGCTTCTCCTTAATTAATCTGTACTTCAGCTATGACGCACTCCGGAAGCGCATCGCACCTTTTCTGATTACCAGGTTTCTAACTGAGCTGTCAGGCCGCCATCCACGTATAGTTGGGTACCGGTGATAAAGGAAGCTTCGTCGCTAGCCAGGAAAGCTACGGCATAACCGATATCCTCCGGGCGACCGATGCGTTTCATCACTTGGCGCCGCTCAACCTGGCGCTGCTGGTCAGCTGGGTCTGGATAGCTGTCAAAGATCGATTGGATCAGAGGGGTGAGCACCCAGCCAGGTGCGATGGAGTTGACCCGGATAGCCGGTCCGTAGTCGATAGCCATGTTGCGCGTTAGGGCAGTGATTCCACCTTTGGAGGCAGCATACGGAGCAACGCCATTTACGGTCTGGAAAGAATGCACCGATGAGATGTTGACAATGGCTCCTTTGCCGATTTCCTGCATGTGCGGGATGGCATATTTGGAGCAAAGGAACTGGCCTTTGAGGTTTACCGCCAGGCAACGATCCCAGTCGGCGCTGCTGGTCTCTAGAACCGGCTTGTAGACACCGATGCCAGCGTTATTAACCAGGATATCGATCTTACCAAAGCGTTTCAGCGTGGCTTCGATCATAGCTTTGACTTGATCCTCGTTGGATACATCGCACAGGACGAATATCGCCTCGCTGCCACCCTGATTGAGCTCTTCGGCGGTCTTTTTGCCAACCTTCTCGTCCCAGTCGACCACGACAATTTTCGCCCCCTCCTGACTGAGTACCTTGCAGATACCCCATCCAATGCCCATGGCCCCTCCGGTGACAATTGCGACACGATCTTTTAATTTCATGGTTGACCTCCAATTTTGTCCTAAATTACCTTACCATGGCTTTCGTGGCGAAGAGAGCAGCACCGGGCCTTCGACGCCGACCGCTACGTTATCTTCGATGCGCAAACCACCGAAGCCAGGGATATATACACCCGGTTCGACGCTGCTGACCATGCCCTGCTCCAGTGTGCCGGTAATGCCTGGCATCAAGAAGGGAATGAACTCATGGTAACGGTAGCCCACCCCATGCCCGGTGATGTGGACAAAGTAATCGCCAAGGCCGGCAGCCTGCAATACCTTACGGGCCGCAGTGTCCGGATCGGTATACGAGGCGCCAGCGCGCATTTGCTGTACAGCCGCTTGCTGCGCCTCAAGCAAGGCGTTGTAAACCTCTTTCTGCCTTTCGTTGGGGTCACCAGCCACAGCCATATAGGTCAGGTCCGACCAGTAGCCGTCCACAACGGTCGCCAGTTCGATCATAACGAAATCGCCAGCCTGGATTATGTAGGTGGTGGAAGGGATCAAGAGTGTTCCTTTGGTGCTGCCCACCGGTCCGGCGGCCACTTCTGCCATGGCTCGTACCAGACGGGCGCCTTTGTGGCCAGGTCCATCGGCGCGGATCTTGTACTCGATCAGCGCTCCCACCTGGGCTTCGGTCATGCCGGGCTTCAGCTCTGACAGGGCGTGGTGAATGCCCATCTCAGCGATCTCATTGGCAACACGCAGCTTCTTTAGCTCATATTCGGATTTCGTGGCGCGCACCTCGGACAGGAGAGCGTTATTGTCTACCAAGGTTGAACCAGCAAAGACGGTGTCTAGCAGGTCAGCCCAGGGTTTGGCAGGGGTAACTGGTTCGGCAGAACGATAGGTAGGTCCAGTCACTTCGAAGGTTTGCTCCACGCCGACAAGCTTGCCCTTCAACCCCAGCTTTTCGACGGCCAAGGTCAGCAGACGGCGATAATTTTCGTACAGATCGCCATCCTTAAGCAAGCCCCAGCCAAAAGTTGTCACATCAGCCCATTCGGGATGCGTATATTCTAGCTCGACCTCTGGGACGAACAACCAGGGTTTGCCTTGTTGCGGTAGGACAGCCACCGAGAATCCGTGGTGAGGCCAGTAATCGGTCAGGTACACCACGTTTTCCGACAGGCGGCAAACCAGCGCCGCCAGGCCAGCATCTGCCATTTTCTTTTGCAAGCGTTCGATACGATATCGATCTGAATCACTCATGCGATCCTCCTAGAACTATTTATCGATCAGCCTTGCAAAAGCGATTAGCTGCCTTTTGCAAGGCTTGTTAATTAAAGCCGACCAAACTCTGCCAGCAACTGTTCTACGGTTTTGCCCTCGCGGATCTTGGCGCGGGTCTTTTCTTCTTTGTCGGCCTGCTCGCGAGCTTTTAGAAGCACGTCGGCGGCGTTCTCGTGTGGGATGACTACTACGCCGACCTCATCGCCCAGCACCAGGTCGCCGGGGCGGACGACCACACCGGCGCATTGAATCGGAACGTTGACTTCTATCGGTTCCATGCGGCCCGAATAGGGAGAGTGTGTGGAGCGCGGCACGATGGCCTTGGAAAAGATGAAAAAGCCCAGATCGCGGGTCTCATCAGTGTCACGGATCGCGCCGTCCACCACCGCGCCAACCACCCCTTTCATCATGCTCAACCCCGACATGAGGCCGCCCCAAATGGATGTCTCTGTCTCGCCGGCTGCATCGACCACGATCACATCCCCAACCTGAGCAACTGAAAGGGCATCCAGGCAGTCTACCTGATTACCGGGCTCCAGGCGGACGGTCAGCGCTGGCCCAACAAAGCGTGTCTCCATGCTGAGCGGGCGCATATACGAGCGCATCACCCCCTGGCGCTCCTGTGAGTCGGCCACCACGCAAGAAGGGCTGTACACTTTGAGTAAATCTTTGAAACCTTGTAAAATCTCGGGGTCTGGGGAGGTTTGGCGTTCCAGGATGATTTTGCGCATGATTACCTTCCTTCTGAAGAATTTTTAAACAAGTTGTAGCCGAGCTGCCGTGAGATATTCATGGAGGCGTGCAGAATCAGGCTGATCAGATCGTTGTTCTCTTCGATTGGATCCATGCGGGCTTCCGGGCCAGAGATACTCAAGGCGGCGATGGCTTGTCCGGTGAAATCGAAGATCGGCGCTGCCACGCAGCGCACTTCATCTTCATGCTCACCATGGTCAAAGCCATAGCCTACCCGGCGAATTGCCTCCAGCACCGACATCAATGTGCGTAGATCGGTGATGGTATTCTCGGTATAGTGCGGCAAGCCGTAGGCCTGGTAGTACGCCTGCACTCTATCGAGCTTCTGATAAGCCAGCAATACCTTGCCAACGCCGGTGCAGTAGGCGGGAGAACGCCCTCCTACCCGGGACGACATCAGACCGATGGCGTGCAATCCGGGCAGCTTTTCAAGATAGACGATCTCCATGTCCTCCAGGACCGCCAGGTGGACAGTCTCTTTGGTCTCGTTACGCAAGGTTTCCAGCTCTAGCAAGGAAATCCGCCGCAGGTCATTGCCGGTCAGGTAGGCATGGGCTAATTCCAGGCAGGCAAGCCCGAGGCGATACTGGTTGGTGGTCTCCTCACGCAGGACATAGTGGTAGTAAGCCAGAGTGGAGAGCATGCGGAAGGTGGTGCTGGGGCTGAGTTCAATCGCCTCGCTGATTTCAGTCGATGTGCGCGGTTTACCGTCCGCAAGTAGGGAGAGGATGCTGATCGCCCGGTCCAGCACACGGATGTTGTAACGCGCCTCATCCTGGTTTACGGTTTTCACGGGACGGCTCATGCAATCACCTCGAACACCTGCAGATGGCTGGCGATGTAGAGCGCCTTGAGTTGGGGGGAAAGCCCCTGGTGTTCTGGGGAGTTGCGCCAAGCAGATGCCGCTTCAGCCGTTTCAAAGCGGATGATCATCTGGTAGATTATCGAGCTGTCCTGCAGGCGCAACAGCTCCACTTTGATGAAGCCGGGCATGCCTGCCATGGCAGGGCGGTAGGCTTTGACGAAAAGGTTCTCGAAATCCTGGGTTTTATCAGGGATTACTTCGAAAGTGACGTGCCGTTCGATCATGGCTGCCTCCAGAAATCAGACAGGGTTGAGTTGGCCTGTCCTTTCGAACCTGTCTGATTACTTTCCTCGCCCTGCCTGGACGCCCTGGCGGAAACCGCGCGCCCGCTCGGTAATCGCGGCGAAGTCGCGCGCATCCAACAACTTTTGGTTGACCAACTCCCCACCAACTCCCACCACTTCAACCCCCGCCTTGATAAAGTCTGCCGTATTGGTGAGATCAACCCCGCCGACGGCAGCCAAGCGGATGTGGGGCAAAGGCGCTTTCACAGCTTTGATGTAGGGGGGGCCACCGGCGCTGGCGGGAAAGACCTTAATGATGTCTGCCCCAGCCTCCCAGGCAGTCAGAATCTCAGTGGGCGTATAGGCGCCGGGCATTACCGGGATGGAATAGCGTTTGCAAATTTCGATAGTCTTAAGATTTAAGGTTGGGCAGACCACGAATTTTGCCCCTGCCAGGATAGCGGCACGGGCTGTTTCGGGGTCCAGAACCGAGCCAACGCCGAACAGTACCTCACTGCCAAATTGACTGGTCGCCTGGTGGATGACATCCAGCGCCCCGGGTGTTGTCATGGTCACTTCGATGGCCTGCACGCCTCCGGCGAGCACAGCTCTGGCAGCGTCTAACAGCTGGTCAGAATTCTTTGCGCGCATGATGGCAACCACGCCGCTCTCCACGATCATTCCAAGGGCTGCATTCTGATCCATGAGATTTGCTCCTAAACTAAAATCGTTTTTTATTGGTATTATTCGATATTTTCTGGGGTGGATTTGTTTATTTCATTCAATGAAATGATTATTCACTAAATGAAATTATAGCATCGAAATTATGAAAGTCAATAATGAATTTTGTCACTAATCGGCAACAGATGTCTTGTACCAATCGGACAGGAGCGAGGCAAGGATACTGGGCTGGCCATCCTGAATTATGCAAACCAGTTGTGTCCAATGGAGACTCTTTTTTGTTTAGATACTTATACCCAACCCGGATGTCTGGGTGCGCGATTTCATAGAGGAGATGGAAGCAACCCTGGAGCAGTTGGTGGGTATGGTGGACAAGCTGAAGAACGACCTTTAAAAGTAAAACTTCCGAGATAGTCTTCTCGGAAGTTGAATTTTGCTTGCACGAAAACATTGGGCGGTTAGGCCGGCGCTTGGCTCATTAAAGGCCTAAATTTATACCCATATACCACCATGCCGCGCTCGTCGCCGTCGTTGCGCAGCTTGCGGGTGACCATTTCAACTGGCGTGCCGATTTCTACTTGTTGCCCTTCCATATCGGTCAGTTGAGCCGTCACCAAGGGCCCTTCTTCAAGTTTGATCAATGCCACCGTGTAGGGTGCAGCCTCTTCAAAGCCGGCCGGGGGATCATAGACAGTGGTGTAAGAATACACTTCACCGCGCCCGCTGAACTGGTATAGAGTCTTGGCTTCTTGTCCGCACTCGGGGCACACGTCGCGCGGAGGGAACAGTTTCGCTTCGCAGTGTGGACAAACTTCACCTACCATGCTGTAACGTTGTTTGCGAAGTCGCCAGTGGCGAGGGATTTCCATAAGTTATAACTCCTTGTCGTAATAATCTACGATAAATGTATTCCCATTGAGCTATCAAGAACTATCAGATTTACCTAACAGGATAGACAGGATGCATATTAGGATGTTCAGGATCAATCTATGGGATGAATTACAGGATTTCGTAGTCGCTTGTATTCAATCTTGGGTCGACCAAAATTAATCAAAAGCCCGATCTCCTTGCCGGTCCCTTTCAAGTAATTGATCACTTGGGATTGGTGCTCGCCAGTCAATACACTAACAGCCTTTATTTCTATGATCACTTTGTCTTCCACAAGAATATCTGCATAAAATTGACCAACTGGTTGGCTGTGGTAATGAACGGATAAAGGTGCCTGAGCTTGTACATCAAGTCCCTTTTCTTTTAATGCGATCATCAGAGCATTCTGATAAACCGATTCGAGAAAGCCTGATCCCAATTCATTGCTCACCTCGAAGCATGCTTCCAAAATTTTTCTGGTCAATTCTTCAAACAGAATTTTGATCCTGTGTATCTTGATCAAATATCCTGTAGATCTTGTTAATTCATCTTCTCGAAAACGTGCGTTACCACGGTGGAGGCTGGACCACCCAGGCTTTGCACCAGCGCCCGACGGGCGTTAATAATCTGGTTTGCTCCGGCCTCGCCCCGCAATTGGAGTACCGAATCTGCCACCTGGTATACACCGGTCGCTCCGCCTGGATTGCCGCGTGCTTTTAGCCCCCCCATGGTAGCGATGGGCAGCGATCCAGTCCGATCGAGCGAGCCATCCTGGGCCAGCTTCCACCCCT
>DATCYX010000312.1:0-2076 GCA_036526235.1 Anaerolineales bacterium
TCGTTTTGGCAAACGGAGCGATCATGCACGTCAACCTGCCCGTACCTGCGCCCAATTCGACAAAGTCCAGGCCATCAAACGGTCGGATCTGACCGAGCGCTCGGGGGAGGTTTTTTTGATAATCCTCGCGGGATATCAAAAACTCGTATTCATTGGCTTGTTTGCGATAGATTTCTCTGTGATCAGACATTTGTCGCACCCCTCTCTGGGTAGCGCTTTGGCGGGTTAACGGTTCGCATTACCTGCGCTGGGGTGGAAGGCTTTCCACCATCCGATGAGAAAGAAATGAAGCGTGAACAATGCTTGAAAATGGCGCAGAATCCCCATCGTCCGCGGCACGCTGTGTTGGGAGCACACCGCTCAACCTCTTGGTTTCCTTGGGAACAACATCGGTGTACTGGATTTGTACTCCAGGTACGATGCCCCAAATCGAACCTCCAATTCCCGTTCTTCATACACTTTCACAAAGACAAGCAATGCTGGTGCAAACAGGATGAGCACCCAGAGCATAAACAGCGCTGACTGAAACCAGATCCCCAATGACAGGAGAAAAGCCAGAGCTGCGAGCACCATAGGATTGCGCGTCCAAGCATACATCCAATCTGCCGCCAATTTCCGAGTGAGCGCAATGAAAAAGGGCGCACCAAATCCTTTCAAGGCAAGGTTTACCACTGTCAGCAAACAAGCTACCCCGGTAATAATGACTAAAACTAAGCCGATTCCAGATGGTACTGGGAGTACCCAGCCACGCCAATCTTGATAGGTGGTTACTGCTCGAATGATGGGGATACCAAATAGAAACCCCAGGGCAGAATGTACAAAGGTTGTTGTCCAGACAGCTCGGCTTATGGTTGGGTGTCGGTCTAGTATCTTCCTCCCGAGCCAAACAAGGGGGAATACCAACAAAACGCCTCCCACAATGATAGACAGATTCATAACATTTGAAAGTGGCGCATTTAGCGCCCACCACCAGACAAACCAGATAAACGTTAAAAGGGCAACCCTGACAAGAAATACAATGACTTGCCTCATCGTACCATTCTTCGGCTTAGCTCAGCCGTGGGGCGGCCTAAAACCTGCTTGGTGGATTCTTTGTGCTAACCAAGATCGATAGCACATCGCACGCCCTATCCGAAATTGCCAGCAAGCTCTTGTGCTTCTTCCTCGATGTATTTGACGAAGCGGGCAACGTGCAACCCGTCGGCCAGCGCATGATGAAAATTGACGAAGAACGGTAGCAGGTAGCGATCCCCCGCTGCCTGCACCTTGCCGAACGCCAGCAGCGGGATACAGTCCACCTGAGGTTTCCGGGTTATGGCGAAGCCAGTGAACGCCAGCCAGGGGAGAATGGTTATCGAAAGCAGATCGTCCCTGACAAATTTGCCTTCCTGGTCGTGAGGAAATTCGTTCAACGAGGTGCCCTCCTTGGCCTTTGCCAGGCTTTCCGCTGCCTTGGACGCAAAGGTCGCGAAGCAAGCCTCGTAGGTAAGGGTGACCACCCCAAAGAGATCATCATCCCCAAGCACGGTGATTAATGGGTGAATGACCTCGTGCTCCACAAGCTGTTCGCCGCGGATGCGTTGCCGCATCTCGGGCACACGGTTGGCAGCCTTGGTGATCGTGTAAACCAGGATGACGGTTGGCGAGGCGCTAGTACGGGCGCGGTTGGCCCACAGTGCGGTGATGTCCAGCTGCACACATATATTGACATGGGGGAACTCGAACCCGCGGTAGAGGCAGAAATGCTCTCTACGAGGCCAGCTCTCTACGTCGATTACACGCATGTTTTTTCCCTTCCTTGAAAATAATGAGCGATGGGGAGTGGGTTACTCCTTGTTTTCAGAACCTTCAGGGCAAGAAGTGCCGTGCTTCATTCAACATAATTTGCGTGCCGCCCAATTTATTGGATATGCTGCAAATATTCCGAACAACAAGATAATTTGGTGTCTTAACGGATTCATCCATCAGCTTTTCATAGGAGCGGTTACCTTTAAATGTACTTTACAACATTTTTCTCGTGTTATCAACAGCTTCGGCAGTGAATTCTTAAAACAATAACGCCCAGTGAGAACTGGG
>DATCYX010000313.1:0-6373 GCA_036526235.1 Anaerolineales bacterium
GTCGCGGCAGGCGTGTGCAATGAGCCTGAGGATTTACGCTTTTTTGCTGATGAGCGCTTTGCTGATCATCCGGTTGTATATATATCATGGTATGATGCCAGTGACTACTGCCAGTGGCAAAAAAAGCGCTTACCAACTGAAGCGGAATGGGAGAAGGCAGCTCGCGGAGATAAGGGCAATTTATATCCTTGGGGAAATAGACTCTATCTGGATAAACTCAATGCCAACAATCAATATTTGGGCACAACCCCAGTGGGTAATTTCCCTGCAGGTGCCAGCCCTTATGGCGCATTCGATATGGCGGGCAATGTATGGGAGTGGGTAGAAGACTGGTATGAAGCTTACCCTGGAAGCAACTTCCAGAGTGACCTTTTCGGTCATAAATACAAGGTTGTCCGGGGAGGATCCTGGAACCATCCTGCAGAAGATGCACGTTCCACACAGCGCGATATGGCTCATCCTGAACGCGCAATCCGTGTGGTTGGTTTCCGGTGTGCATCAACGCGCTAAATAGGAGCAGAAAATTATATCGTTGAATCAAGGCATACTTAGTTGGGCTGAAATCGATCTGAACGCCATCACCTTTAATGTGAAAGCGCTGCAAAGGCATGTGGGTCGAGCGGTCGAGATCATCGCTGTTGTCAAGGCAAATGCATATGGTCATGGCGCGGTAGCTGTTGCTCGTACCGCGTTAGAAGCGGGGGCAACCAGGTTAGCAGTTCACCGCGCCATAGAGGGGGTCGAGCTACGCCAGGCGGGCATAACAGCCCCAATTTTGATCATGGGTTTCACCCCGCCAGACGGTGCTGAGTTAATCGCCCGCTGGAAGCTCACTCCCAGCCTGACAACCTCAGAATCTGCCCTGGCACTCTCGGCTCAAGCTATCTCCCTAGGGGCATCAATCCCTGTCCACATCAAGGTCGATACAGGCATGAGCCGTTATGGATTAATGCCTTCAGAGCTAGTAGATTTCTTACAAGAACTGCACAATTTTCCAGGTCTCCAAATCGAAGGTCTTTTCACTCACTTTGCCACCGCCGATTGGGCGGACACAAATTTCACACTGCAACAGCTACAGGTTTTCAATGATGTCTTGCGCGCCGCTCAAGGAAGCGGATTACACATTCCAATCGTCCACGCCGCCAACAGCGCAGCGACATTAAACCTTCCTCAAGCTCACTTCAACGCCGTGCGCCCAGGGATCGCTCTCTATGGATTACAACCATCCAGCGAGTGGCCGTCCCCCATTGAGATTCGCCCAGCCTTAACCCTAAAGAGCCGGGTTAGCCGGGTACGCCAGCTACCCGCCGGGGCAGGAGTTAGCTATGGTCGCACTTTTGTCACACAACACCCCACAATTGCCGCATTAATACCCGTCGGTTACGGGGATGGCTACCCTCGCGCCCTCTCAAACAGAAGCAGTGTGCTTATACGAGGTCGCCGCGCACCCATCATAGGTCGGGTTTGCATGGACCAATTCGTTGTTGATGTCAGCAACATCCCTGGCGTACAACTTGATGACGAGGTGGTTTTAATTGGGGTTCAGGGTAATGAAAATATTCAGGCAGAGGAATTAGCTGAGCTGGCAGGTACAATCAACTATGAAATTACTACCAGCCTGCTTCCGCGCATACCAAGGCTATACATACGCGCTGGTTAGTTATCCCTACACCATTTCCCCCTCCGGAACGGCTAAAACCCCTGTTTCACAAAAAACGCTTCCATTCCACGGAAACAATTGGCGCTCAGCTTGTGGCCTACATCATCCTCACAGTAGGTCACATCAGCGCCTGCTTTTTGAAATAAATTGACTGTTTCCCGTGCCCGGTAGACTGGTACCAGGAAATCCTGGTTGCCGTGGGCTATAAATATAGGTTTGTGATGAAGACTTTCGTTTGTTGCAGCAGCATCAGCCCCAATTGGAAGAAATCCCGAGAGTCCCACCACAGAGCTCAGGCGATCACCATTTTCCAGAGCGAAGGCATAGGACATGGCTGCCCCTTGGCTGAATCCAACAAAATGCAAACGACTGAAATCTACCAAAGGGAAATTGTTGATGTTTAGCAACTCTAAAAAAGCCTCATTGGAGGCGCGGAAATCATCCATTAAAGGCCAGACTTTTGCTTTATAGGGATGCCATCCATGCCCGCCTAATGGCGTGGGGTATAAGCCTCTCGGTGCAAGCAAGAGAGCATTTTTCGGCATTCGGGTGGCATAGATCCACATTACATTCTCGTCGCCAGTCCAACCGTGCAACATAATAATGGTGGGGAAAGGGCCCTCACCAGCCGGCACCCGCTGGCGTATCACCCAGTCTCCAACGTGAATAACCTGAGTTTGTAAATCGCCGTTCATGTGTTTGCTCGTCGCACTGCCCAATCTAGAATAAATAATATAAGCCCGATCAAGACTAGCGGAGATAAACCTAACCCAAGGCAAAAAATCCCTAAAATTGCTGCTTCTTTTCCGTAGAATATATAGATCAGTCCATCACCTACAAGGAACAATAGCAAGATGCCACCCAAAATCAGTCGAATCTGTGTCTGGCGAGCATATCTACGCAAATCTCGAATCATTTAGATCGATTATAACATTTTGAGTAATCGACTTTTACGGTACAATTTGTTTATGAACAGTGCAACCACCTGGCGAACGATTTTTGAGAAAGAGATTCTCCAGGCTGAGTCTGCACGTGCGGCAGGTAATGAAGGTATGGCACGAGTTTGCGCCCGCCGCGCGGCTGGGGTAGTTGCAGGGGAATATCTGCGCCGACAGGGATTATCACTTTCGAACCCCAGCGCGTATGCACGGCTGAAATTTCTCAGCCAGATACCCCAGACACCACCCACAATTCAGGAAATTGTCGATCATTTCTTGATCAAAATTGATTTCAATCACAGCTTACCCGTTCGCGCCGACCTAATTGCTGAGGCGCGTTGGCTTGCGAATGAATTGCTTTCATGGCCAAATTGAATAAGGACAACATATTATGAGCGACAACTATCTCTATGTAGGTGATCTGGCTGCCCAGATACCTGAATTACAGCCCGATTCCATCATAAGCCGAACAATCTATACCGATGATCAGATAAAAGTAATTCTATTTGCATTTGCCCCAGGACAGGAACTCTCTGAACATACAGCCTCTGTCCCAGCGACATTACACTTTCTAGAAGGGGAAGCTCAACTAATTCTTGGTGAAGACGAGCATGAAGCCATGCCAGGAACCTGGGTACACATGCCTGCGAAGTTACCTCATAGTGTCTATGCGAAAACTTTAGTCAAGATGCTATTAATCATGCACACCCAAAAAGCGTAAATGATCCAAGGTCGATTTCGATTCCCCTTCCTTTTTCTCGCTCTCCTGGGATTGATTGCTGCTATGTGGGCAGGCTGGATTCGCCTGGGCTGGGATTGGCCACCCATCCAGCCATCTCTTCCCGCTTCACACGGCCCATTGATGGTAGTAGGCTTCCTGGGAACTCTGATCGCCTTGGAGCGTGCAGTTGCCCTTCGCCAAAGATGGATGTACTTTGGACCACTCCTAAGCGGTATAGGTGGATTAGTAACGATCATTGGCATTCCAGGACTTCTAGGACCATTCTTGATGGTGCTGGGCAGCCTGGTTCTTGTCGCAATTCTCATTGTTATTTTACGCCAGCATATAGCGTTGCATACGGTTGCAATGGCATTGGGTGCGACAAGTTTAGCTATTGGCACCATCCTTTTGTTTATTGGTTGGTCGATTCCTCGAATTGTGCTCTGGTGGGAGGCTTTTGTCGTTTTAACCATCGCCGGAGAGCGTCTGGAATTAGGCCGCTTACTAAAACTCTCAAAAGGTATTGTATGGGCATTTTCAGCAGTCACCGCCCTGTCTCTGCTGGGCTTGGCAACCTCAACAATTTCGCTTATCTGGGGAACAAGAATTTTTGGCTTGGGATTGCTTGGCATGGCTGCATGGCTGTTGAGATATGACATTGCACGGCATACCATCCGGCAAAATGGCTTGGCTCGATTCGCAGCTCTTTCCATGCTCTCAGGATACGGATGGTTAGCCATTGGCGGCCTGCTTGCTCTGATATATGGCGGTCAAGCTGCTGGACCTGTGTATGACGCCCTGTTGCACTCGGTGTTTATCGGTTTTGTGATGACAATGATTTTCGCCCACGCTCCGATTATCTTCCCCTCCATTCTGGGATTGCCCATCTCGTTTAGTCGCTTGTTTTACACCCACCTGATCTTACTGCACGCTTCGCTGTTGTTGCGTATTATCGGCGATTTAGCAATGGTAATGCCTTTGCGCCGCTGGGGAGGTCTTCTAAATGGTATCGCAATCCTCACCTTTCTCGTCATCACGATTGTTTCAATGCTCACCAATCGAGAAAGAAGCATATAAAATCTAACAGGAGGTGTCTATGCGCATTTTGGCGATTATATCTGGTGATTACGGCACTCGTCACGTCGAAAATATCCGCAAATTTGGTCCCCCATCCTGGACCATCAACACCTGGCAGGCTCCAGCTGCATTTCCTCTGATTATAGATTACCCGGAGGACTATATTCCCCAGGAACTGCCCGAAACTGACTTGGTGCTGTCATTTGCTGAGCATCGTGGCGTTGCCGAGCTCTTGCCAGATATTGCCAAGATGACAAATGCGAAAGCCGTTGTTGCCTCAATAGACAACGAATCTTGGCTGCCGCGCGGCCTTGCTCGGCAGCTACGGGGTTGGCTGGCAGATATCGGGGTGGCGTGCGCCACACCAAAACCACTCTGTTCCTTGACAGAAAATGATTTCGGCGTCACACGCCGACAAAGAATAAAATTTGAGAGTCCGTATATTGCGGAATTCGCAACCTATTTTGGTCAACCTTCCCTCATTATTCAGGTTGACCCCCAATCTCGCATTATTCAAAAAGCTGAGGTCCGTCGCGATGCCGTATGTGGTTGCGCGCGCTATGTTGCCGAAAGATTAGTGGGTATCTCGGCAGATGATGCTAGCGAGAAGGCTGGGCTTTTGCATCATCACTATCCATGTCTAGCAAGCATGGGGAAAGACAGCGATTTTGGCGACACTCTAATGCACGTGTCTGGCAATGTCCTCAAGGACAATGTTGAAGTCCAGGTCCGACCATACAAACGTATCCAATATATTTCCCCCGGCACAAGAAGCGAATGAGCGAAACCAGTAAGAAACCAACACTACCTGATTACGATTTGGTCTTACGAACTCGCTTTATAAGCTTTAGTCCGATAATAAAGGATGCCAGCGTTCGCAACCCAGCCACGATAATCAAGATTACGCTTAAAAATCCTGCAGCCACAATTAAGATTATTTGCTTTGTACTTCTTTTAGACCCGCTTTCTGCTTGGCGGATTTGCGCTAACAATTTCTCGCGAAGATCGCGCACAAACTCCTCTGGTGGCCTCACCGGCTTGAGTGTAGCCTCCAGACGGGCTTCAAAATCACGAACATCCTTTATATTGCCCTTTAAAAACGACCTCGCCATTTTATACACTTACCCTTATTCTTAACGTTACACTACCTATCTTGTTATTCATAATTGCTTTCAGTAAGTGCATCCGTCATCAGAAGCTCATATTCATCCCGTAAGGCGAGAAGAGTTCGGTGATACAAGCTTTTTACAGCGCCCTCTGAGCGGCCCATAATTTGGCCGATCTCTGCATTTGACATATGCTCAACAAATTTAAGGATCAATAATTGCTGGCGCTCTGCTGAAAGTCGACGAATGATCCGTATAAGCCTATCACGCTCCTCAAACTTAAGCAGATCATGTTCTGGATGACTGCTATCGAATCGACCGTGCACGCTCTCTTCAAGGGGAATTTCTTTCCGGCGACTATTATCTCTATGCCAGTTTGCTACCAGATTGTGAGCAATGCGGTAAAGCCACGCAGATATCGGTAAGCCACGATCGTTATAATTTGAGATGTGTCGCATCGCACGGTAGAATACCCTAGCCGTTAAATCTTCCGCATCATGAGCATTGCCCGTTCGATAATAAATATAGTTGTAAATCCGGCTTACATAGCGCTCATAAAGCGCGCCGAAGGCTTCTCCATCGCCATTTGCTGCCCTGGCTAGAATTGACTCATCGCTGAGTTCAGACACAGTTTTCACCTAGTGGCAGCAGGGTTAATAATAAAAACCCTGCCGGTTCAATAAAGTTACCATTGAGTATAACATCAACGCTGACAAATATGCAAAGCGCGTGCTATACAGGGGCGCATTTCAAATCGGGGGTGAATTGTAAGCCAGGCGCCACATTTTGTTGAAACGACCACTCATGATCGCCGTTCGGACAGGCAGAAGGCGATCAATACCGGTGCGGCTCCAACGCATCCCCGGGCCAG